>CALQJV010000111.1 GCA_943330985.1 Chitinophaga pinensis | reverse complement strand
TCTGTTAATCGGAAGTAATAATCATAATCAAGCACATTCAAGTTTTCGATTGCTTGGGTGTATGTAACATTGTTTCCACCAGAAAAACTGACAATTTGATCAAACATCGACAAAGCATCGCGCAAACCGCCATCGGCTTTTTGAGCAATCACATGAAGAGCTTCCACTTCGGCAATAATTTGTTCACTATTGGCGACATAGTTTAAATGATTCGCAATGTCTTCGACTTTAATTCGGTTGAATGTAAATACTTGACAACGCGATAAAATAGTAGGTAAAATTTTATGACGCTCGGTGGTTGCCATAATGAAAATAGCATGAGCTGGAGGTTCTTCTAGCGTCTTCAAAAAAGCATTGAACGCCGATGAGCTCAACATGTGAACCTCGTCGATAATATAAATGGAATATTTTCCAACCTGAGGAGCAAAGCGAACTTGCTCGATGAGGGTTCGGATATCGTCGACCGAATTGTTGGATGCAGCATCCAATTCATGGATGTTAAATGAAGCGTTTAAATTAAACGATTGACAACTTTCGCACTCATTACATGGTTCGGTATCTTGACTCAGTGAAAAGCAGTTAATAGTCTTAGCTAAAATTCTCGCGCATGTTGTTTTACCTACACCTCGAGGTCCACAAAAAAGAAATGCTTGCGCCAATTGGTTATTGCGGATGGCATTTTTTAAGGTGCTTGTAATAGTCTCTTGTCCAACAACTGATTTGAATGTGATTGGACGATATTTTCTGGCTGAGACGATATAATTTTCCATTTAACAAATATAATTCGAAGGGGCAACGAAATGGAATTTGTTAACATCTTTTAAAATGCGAAAATATATTGGGTTTAACTAGTTAATAAAACTCAAGGTTATGTTATCAATTGCTTCAACTAATCAAAAATAAATTAACTTTTATTTAAACTGGAAAATACCAAGTCGTTCAGATAGGCAATAATTTCCGCTTCTCTTTTTGTTTTTCCAAAGTCGGTTAAAGATGGCAAGTTGTTCATAAAGAAATTTTGGAAATGTGCCATTTCAATGATCGTAGAAGCCAAGGATTTTGGGTATTTGTATTGTGGACTACACTCTAAAATAATGTTGCCGATTATTGCACAAAGGTCTTTGTATGGCTTAAAAAAATGTTGTTTATTATCATCGCCCACCTGTTTGGTCAGATAAGCTTTAGATCCTTCTGCTATAATAATTTGATGAAGTATACTTTCATTCACATAACTGGTTTGTTCATCGTTCTCAATACTAGCAGCTAGTAATGTAATTACTCGTTTTAATTTTAGAATGGGGTCTTTGATATTATGTGTATGAAAACCAATTTGGAATTCAACCCAACTCCAATACCAAGAGGTTAAGTAAATTAAAAGTTTGTGTTTATTTTCAAAATACCTGTAAATACTAGCTTCTGTTGTGCCAATATCTTCTGCTAACTTTTTGAATGTGAATCCTTCAATGCCATTTATGAATATCAGTTGGATGCTATGTTTGATAATGTTTTTACCCAATTCAGTCCTCTCAGGATTTCGAAGAAACAAGCCCTCATTCATCTTCATTTATTTAGAACATTAAATTAGTTAAAACGTGTAATTCATATTCCCTTTTAGGTAAATAATCTGCAACATTGTTTTAATAAATTTCAATTTATATTCTGCAAGTTTTAAGGAGGCTTCAAGCCATTTGCTTTCGCGAGAATTTATTAAAAACAAAGAACTTTCACCAATATTAAACTTCTGTTTCTCAGCATCTACAAGTAATTGACTATAGGAGACAGTTTTTTCGGCATTTAAAATTTGCTCCGAAAGCAAACTTATTGTTTTTTTAATTACTTCTATTTTAAATTTCAACTCATTGTCTTTATTTAATAATTCGAGTTTATTATTGTAACTAATTAAATTAGAAACTCGGTATTCGTTAACTGAATTTCTCATGAATAGTGGAAATGAAAAGTTAACTCCCCATTTGTAATTATTTGTAGAAAAAATAGGACTGAATTGAGAATTATTAGTTGATAGTAAATTGTAATTCACGTTCAACTTCGGTTTAATCATTTCTTTTTTTAAACGTTTGTCTACATCAAGAATATCTTGATAATAGGTGTATTTTCGAATTGTTGGATTCGAAACGGAGTCGATATAAAGGTATTGTGAAATCTTAAGTTTCGCCATTTCATAATACGATTCCAAACTATCTTCAGAAATAAATTGTGTATTTAATTGTGATGGATTGGAGCTTTCCCAATTGAATGAGGCAATTTGATTTGTTTGTTTTTGAATTTCAATATCCGATTGTTGAATTTCGAGCATTCGTGACTGTATAAACAGCGAAGCTTCTATTGTATCAACCGAAGGTCTTTCCCCCTGAATTACAAGTTGTTCTATACCTCTGTAGCGTTGTTGTGCAAGACTTAAAAAGTACGCATTGATTGAGCGTTGTTTTAAAAAATAAATCCAATCAAAATAAGATACTGATGATTCAAACAACAATTGATTTAATTGAACATCGCGATCGGAATTAGCATATGAAACATAGTGTTTGGCTTTTAAAACATCTGCTCTTCGTTTATCGAACATCAAACCCTGTATTAAAGAAGCTTCCATACCAAAATAAGGTAATCCGCCAACAGATGTTTGAAGTTCTGGATTTATATTTTTTCCAATCCCATAATCGTATCCAAATTTAATAGATTGAGAAGTGAAAATTGGCTGTTTAATTTCAGCATTTAAAATAGAATAATAGTTTTCTCCATTGAATGTTTTATTCTCATGAATCCCATTGAGTTGTGGGTCATAATTACCACGCATTGCTTTGTATTGAAATTTGGCAATTTTAGAAATATTATCCGCACTTTGAGCTAATGGATTATTCGCTAAAACATTCTTTATGAAATTTGAATAATTTAGTTTGTACTGACCATAAAGAGGCATTGAACAAACATAAACAAAGAATAAAACGATACTCCTGTTACTTCTTTTCATTTTCTTTGTTTGGCGCATTTTCGTAATAAAATTCAGGAGGGAAGCCATTTATTTGTCTCCATAACTCATAAATCAACGGAACATTTCCAAGCAATGCGAAGCCTTTCACTCCTGAGCCATTTTGAATTGCTTCAGGCCATAGTGAATCTTTCCCTTTTGCAAGAATTCTAAATTTTCCATTACTCGATAATACTCTATCGAAAGCTACAATTTCCGACGAAAATGTTCCGTAACTCATTCCAGGCCAACCAGAAAAAACAAATGCTGGCCATCCATCAAATGTTAATTGAACTCTTTGCCCAATTTTAATTAAAGGCAAATCAATTGGATTGATATACAATTCAACGACTTGTTCTGTTTGAATAGGAACAATGCTGCACAATGAGGATCCTTCTTTCATTATTTCACCTACACCCTGAATTTTAGCATCATGAATATAACCATCCTGTGGGGCCAATACATAATAAAAGCCTGTTCGCATGCTGTAGTTTGCCAATTGATTTTGCAGTTTAGTAAGTGAACCCTCCGCTTCAAATAAAGAAGACATTACTGAAAACTTATCCGAATCGGCCTTCATGAGTTTCTCTGCGAATTCCTGTTGCAAAGCATTGAATTCAATTTCCACATTTAACAACTCGTTTTTAGTTGCCAAGTATTTATTTTCCGCTGCTATTTTCTTAGCAAACGCTTCTTGAACTTTAACGCGTCTATTTTCAATATCTGTTTTCGAAACGACTCCTTTATTCTCCAAATCCTCATATCGTTTCAATTGAGTTTCGGTAATAACGTAATTGTTTAATGCTGCCTTTGCTTCTGTACTATCTGAACTTACTTTGATTTTTGTTTGAATGATTTTATTTCGAGTTTGTTCCATTTTCATTCTTAACGCCTTATTCAACGCATCGATTTGCGCATTCACGGAATTTATCTTCTGCTCATACGATTCCATAGCCGATTCTTTCGATTGTATTTGTTGTTCGGATCGGCTAATTAAATTGGGATCCATGTATTCGTCTTTAATTTCGGAAATAAAGGCTATGGTGTCGTTTTTCTTTACAAATGAACCATCTCGGATATACCATTTTTCAAGTCGTCCAGCTATTCGGGTTGTTATTGCCTGGGGGCGCGAAGTTGGATCTAGTGTAGTTACTTTTCCTTGAGACTCGATATTTTGGGTCCAAGGCATAAATAAAATCACACATCCAGAAATACAAATTGAAATCAAAATATATTTGACCGAACGCTTGTAAGTATGAGAATAAATGGATGAAAAACTTTTTAGCGAAATAGGGCGCTTACTAAATATTGAGTAATGTGTTGAATCGTTAAATATTTTCTCAATCTTGTATAATGCTGTTATAATATCGTAACATGTATCAAGACTAATAATGAGTTTTTCGATTGAATTAATAATTAGAAATATAATTAATTCTGTTGCAATAAATTGACCGATGTTGAGCTCTCCGCGTTGAACCAGAAACGCACCTAAAAAAAGTAATATTCCAATAAATATTATTTTGAATACTACAATTCCTATGTATTGTTTTTCGAGAATATTGTAATGCTTTTTTCTATCAATATAATAATCATTTAATATAGTATCAGCTTGTTGAATAAATTCAGAATCAGATGAGTTCTTTGAAAGATCATTCGAATGAAAATGATTTGCTATTCGATATTTTTGATTGGAGGTGAGAATATTTGAATTAATAGCAGACTTTCCATAATAACGAACAATAATGTAAAAGAAAATACTTAAAATCAATGTTAGAATCAAGAACCATGAATTGTAAATAGGTAAAATCAACATCCCAAAAACAATACTAATTACTGAAAATGAAATATCTAAAACCAGTTTACTAACACCTTTTTGCAAGGTTACAACTTCAAAAAAATGATTTAAGCGACTTATAATTTCGGTATTTAAAACAGTATCATTTATAAAATGTGTAATCCGTGCAGAGATATCACCAAAAATCTTTTCGTTCAAAGTTTCATTGATGCGCATTTGCCATATTTGCATGAGCCCAATAAAGAAAACTGCAAGAAGAACTATACTGCATAATAAAAACAATGAAGCCGACATACTTCCGGCCATGATAAACGTAACCACTCCTTGAATACCCAGAGGTATTATCATGTACATTGCGCCTTGCAAAAAAGCAAGGAAATAAATTTTTCCGAT
>CALQJV010000110.1 GCA_943330985.1 Chitinophaga pinensis | reverse complement strand
TGACCGATCCTGAAAAACCCTCCGTGCATTTCACTCAAGTTCAATCTGCCGATTTAACTGGCGATTCAACGCTACAACCCGGAGAAACCATTCACATTACGGGGATTTACAAGAACTTCCTCGCCCCTACTCAAAACCTCAATGCTGTTATTTCATGCACATCGCCTTATGTTACATTGCTTAGCAGTTCGAACAATCTAGGCATTATTTCAACATTATCAAGTAGCAGCAATGCATCTCAACCGTTTAGTATTCAAGTTCACAACGATGTTCCATACAACCATGACATATTAATCCGTATCGATTATTCAGATGTTGGCTATGCGGCTTTTGAATACATCGAATTGCGATTAAATCCAGATTACTTAAACATCGATTTAAACCGTTTACATACAACCATCACAAGCCGTGGAAGCATTGGTTACAATAACAACTATGCAACAAACGGTTTAGGAATTACGTTCGAAAATAGTAGTTCCTTGATTTACGCTTCTGGATTTATGTTGGGAAGCAGCGCTGTAAAAACTGCCGACAATGTTTATGCTGCTATTATTCCCGGCTATGACAATGATTTTGTTCGTGAGCAAGGAGCTCAGTTTATAGTGAAGAATGCAAATGAACAAATCATTCGATCTCAATTTTACACCGACAGCGCTTCGAACAACCGGATTCAGGTAATCCAAACCAGCAGTGCATTAGCAGCTTCTAGCGACGATGCTGCAGTTGTTATTCGGTATGTAATTAAGAATACAGGAGTCACAACTGTCAATGGTTTAAGCGGAGGAATTTTTACTGATTGGGATATTCAAAATGCAGCCAACAATGGCGCTGCCTGGGATGCGACAAGAAAACTCAGTTATGCTTTTGCCCCCGGTGGAATTTATGCAGGAATTAAACTTTTGGAAGGTCCGGCGGCGCATAGCTATTGTTTCAACAGTAATGGAGCATCGGGAAGTATCAACTTAATTGATGGCTTTAGCAATGCCGAAAAATTTGCAAGCCTTTCGGGAAGCCAAGTTCGCAATAATGCTGCGTTGGGCGATGTTGCCAATTTAATTGGAACCGGAGCATTTAACCTTGCGGCTGGCGATTCAATCACCTTGAGCTTTGTTCTTTTAGCTGCAAATAATTTAGCAGAATTGCAAGTCGCAGCCGACCGAGCACAAAGTTTATTCAATTTCAATTCCTTGAATGCGAGCATTGAAATCCAAGATGCGACCTGTTCGAATATTGTTGGAAATGTTGCTATTTCTTCTTCAACAGCAAATGGAGCAAGTGTTTCCATTTTAAATCAACAAGGGACGATTCTCAGCTCGAGCAACAATTTATCGAACTTTTCATTAGGCAACTTACCATCTGGAAATTACCAAATCCGTTTCAATTTCTCAGACAACAGCATCTACAACCAAGATTTTCAAATCACCTACTTAGTTCCTATTTCATTGGACATTACTGCTTCTGCGGAAGTATTAGCCTATCCCAACACCATTGTCGATTTCACTGCAAATGCGCAAGGTGCGACGAACTATTATTGGGATTTTAACGACGACAGTCCTACAACCGAATTACAAAATCCAACACATAACTTTTATGTGGAAGGAAATTACACGGTAAGTTGTGTGTCAAGCAATGGACTTTGTTCAGATACTGCCTATATCAATATCATTATTGGAGCCCCTTTGGGAATAAATGAAAAAGATAAATCGCTTACCATTTCACCAAATCCTTCAAACGATTTCGTAAAGGTAAACTCCCCTGAAATGATAGATTATATCCGTGTTTTCGATATGGAGGGAAGAGAAATAATGAATCAAATCGGCATCCATTCCGATAAGACTCAATTCAATGTTTCATTATGGAAATCGGGAATTTACATCCTAGAACTTTCAACCAATAATTTGATTAAACGAAAGAAATTTGTTGTAAATAATTAGAACGATAGTTCGCTTTAACTTATTTAGAAACGCAGCTATAACTGTTCGATTCTTTAGAAGTTTTTGCATCTGATCCGCAGGCTTCTTCGGATACATTATTGTATGTGCAAGTATAGCCTTGTGCTTCTAAGTATATCTTCCAAGTATCCACCGAATTTCCATTCAAGGAAGCGTCACCATCACAACCAGCAACTACAATTGTTCCCAATTGGCAGGTTCCACATTTCTTTGTACAATCGTAACATTTTTTACAAGAAGAAAAGCAAGCAATAGTTAAGAGAAGAATGAATATTTTTTTCATTAGTTGGGATTTTAGAATTATGCAATATGCAAATTATTTTGATTGAATAAAATAGCATTTACCCTCTGAAGCAATAAATAATTTACGCATATTAACAATCAAAAGAACAAACATTAACAAAGTCAAGAAACTGTATCCGCAAGCCATGTAATAGGCATGTTTCCCAACAGTATCCATTCCCACAATGGCATTAAATATCATAAAAAAAAGCAAGAAATAATTACCAATTCTTTTCCAAGATTTATGAACAGTATCTTCGTTCGAGAAATAAATTGCATATACAACCAATAATGAAACAAGATGATATTCCCATGTAATTCCGGAAATCAAATGAGTAAAGAGTAGAATAAAACCAAGTTCATTCAGGGAAATTTTCTTGACAATAAATCGTGTATAAGCCAGAACGAAAAGAAAAAATAAAACAAATACAATTAAAATAACTTTATAAATAAGTCCAACCAATTGAGAATTTAATTGCAGGATTGTTGAAAAATAGGGTGAAGAAACACTCAAAGGGACAAACCATTTGTAAATAGCTGCAGACATTGCATAGTTCTGAAGTTTCGGTTCTACTCTCCCCTGCTGAAATGGCTCTAAAAAACTCACATAATAATCGTTTAAATCTTGAATTCCCCAATGCCAACCGCGCCAAATGATTGGCAAAACAATTAAAATGAATGCGCATAAAAGTGCAGTCAACCAATATTTAATTTTCATTTTAGAAAGAATCCAAACTAAGAAAATAATGGGTAAAACTTTAATGCCAGTTGCAATAACCAAACAGGCAATGGATGCAACATTATTTCTTCGAAGAAAGAATAGCAAGCCCCACATGCTTAATAACAAAACCAAAACATTCATTTGCATAAACATCAAATGATACCAGAAATAACGAAACGAAAGTAAAAATGCAAAAAGCAATGAACGATTTATTGCTTTATCGGAGATGAGTGTAAATCGAAAAACTTCGCGCAACACATGAACCATCATTAACCACATGAATAGATTTACAAAGGCCCAAATGGCCCCAGCCGTTTGCAATGAAAACAAACCCAATAACTGAAATAACATGGCTGCAAATGGCGGATAAATGAAACGTTCGGCCCCACCAATACGATCATAAAGCCCCAAATTATTACTGAAATTTTTGCCTGCTTGCCAAAAAACGGTGAAATCGGCTTGCAGTTTCAAGCCATTTCCGATGTTCATTGATATAAAAACAAAAACTCCAAATGCAAAAGCAATTAGCGCTTTATACCATGTAAACTTTAGCTTATCCGGTTGAATTAACAAACATGGCAAAAAACGTTTCATTCGATTTTAAATAAAAAAACGAATATAGATGAAATGTCAATCTCTTGAATTCAATCAAATAACAAATGAAATTATTAAATTTTATAACCTAATTGAAGATAAAATTGCACAGCGAATAAAAGCAACGTTATAAATATCCCTCCAATAAAAATGGCTGAACTTAATTTCAGAAAAGGATACTTCCTATTCGACAAAACTTTTCCAATTTGATAAATATCACGGACCATTGCCTCTTTCACATGTTCGGGCGTTTCCATGATGGAGAACATCTTACTTTGATATTCATCGTGAGTGTAAGCCGTGAAATGCATAAAGAAAAGCGGATTGAAATTCTGTGACTGAAAATCTGGGCGTTTAATGGGTAATGAGAGTGGAGCAACCACAATAATTGCAGTAATGATACTGAAAACAGACATGGCCAACAATGACCAAATCCCCCAAAATTGGTAAGCTGTTTCAATGCGGGCCAATGTCAACGAGAAAATAATGCAATTACTGGCAATAATAATATTTGCTTTTTGGTCGGCAATCGCACTTAATTGAACTTGATGCTGTTGCGTTGTTCGAAGCATATACATCCAGTTACTATTTTTAATATCCGTATTCTCTGCCATGTGGCAAAAATATATTCTATCATCAAATGTTTGTGTAAACTCTATGTTATTAAATACCTCATTTAATGTAATCAAATCAATTGGACTTTTGGGGCTGCCGTCGGCTTCGTTCCTCTTCCGCCGTCGCGTCCTCGCCTTTACTCCTCAAAATAGCCTTCGTTCCTTCGGCTATTTTTGCGGGGTGCCGTCTCGCCCACTCAGCCATTTTTCATTCATTCAATCCTTTTCTAAATCGCAACATTTTCCTCACATTTGCATCCATGAAAAATCGGATTCTTCTCTTCAGCATTATCAGTGTTTTGCTTTTCGCTCAACAAGCGTGTAAAAATCATAATGGCCAAAAGCATAGCAAAATGGCTCCTTACCGATTGATGTTTTACAATGTAGAAAATCTATACGATGCCGACGATGACCCCAAAATTGATGACCAGGAATTTCTTCCAGGTTCCGAAATGCAATGGACCAACGAGCGTTTAAACACTAAATTACAACACATTTCTGAAGTAATTCAAGCTGTGGGCAAGCAAGAATTATTACCCGATGTTATCGGCTTAGGCGAAGTAGAAAATCGAAAAGTCCTCGATTTTTTAATAACCAAAACCGATTTGAGTTCATTAGGCTATTCTATTGTTCATTTCGATTCGCCCGATAAACGTGGAATTGATGTGGCTATGCTCTATCGAAAAGATCGTTTCAAACCTGTTAAATCGCACAATTACCCGGTCATTTTTCCAGGCGATATGGAAAAACCAACACGCGATATCTTATACGTAAAAGGGGAATTGCCAAACAAATCAACCTTACATGTTTTAGTCAATCATTGGCCAAGTCGCAGCGGTGGACAAAAAGAAACAGAGGCAAAACGTATTATGGCAGCCCAAACAGCGAAACGACTTTGCGATTCCATTTCCTTTAATGACCCCAATGCAAACATTCTAATCATGGGCGATTTAAACGATTATCCAAGCGATAAAAGTTTAACTGAAGCATTACAAACTCAAAACGATACAACGAACTCAAATGCTAAATTGTAC
>CALQJV010000109.1 GCA_943330985.1 Chitinophaga pinensis | reverse complement strand
AGAAATAAAGCATTTCCTGGTTCAACTGGAGCATTTGTTCCAGACATGATAGGATGCCCTACTTCAACTCCATTTGGAGCAATAATATACCTTTTTTCTCCATCAGCATATTGAAGTAATGCAATACGTGCAGATCTATTTGGATCATATTCGATTGATTTAACAACAGCAGGAACATCGTGTTTATCACGTTTGAAATCAATCAAACGATAACGTTGTTTATGACCACCACCAATGTAGCGCATAGTCATTTTTCCACTGTGGTTACGTCCACCGGATTTCTTTTGCTTAACCAACAATGATTTCTCCGGCTCGCGGGTAGTTACATCGCTGTAAGTGTCAGCTACCTTAAATCGGGTACCTGGTGTAATTGGATTGAATTTTCTAAGTCCCATTTCTTATCAAATGTTACTGTAAAAGTCGATAGAATCTCCAGCTTTCAATTGTACAATTGCTTTTTTGCAATTCCCAACTAAACCAGAGCTAACTCCACTTTTAGTGTTACGCATTTTAACTTTGCCGATGTATTTCATCGTGCGGATATTTTCTACAGATACGCCATAGATTTTTTCAATGGCATTTTTGATTTCAATTTTGTTGGCTTCAGAATGAACCACAAAACCAAAGCGGTTCATCTTCTCGGATTGTCCGCTCATCTTTTCTGTGATGATAGGTTTGATGATGATGCTCATAATTAATTTTGTGCTAGAAGGTTTTCAATTGATTGAACAGAATTCTCAAATAAAACGATACTGCTTGCATTCAGAATATCATAGGTATTCAAATCGCTTGCTATTACAACTTTACTTCTTTGAATGTTACGAGAAGACAGGTATAAATTTTCGTTCATTTCTGGAACTACAACAAGTGTTTTCTTATCAGAAACTTTAAGTTTGTTAAGAATGCTGTTGTAATTTTTAGTAGATGGTTTTTCGAAGTTGAAGTTCTCAACTAAAACAATCCCATTTTCTAAAGCTTTGTATGTAAGAGCGGACTTACGAGCCAATTGCTTTACTTTTTTATTTAAGCGGAATGAATAATCTCTTGGACGTGGTCCGAAAATTCTACCTCCACCAACAAAAACTGGTGATTTAATACTTCCCGCACGAGCACCACCTGTACCCTTTTGGCGTTTTAGTTTTCTTGTAGAACCAGATATTTCAGCACGTTCTTTTGACTTGTGAGTACCTTGTCTGCGATTTGCAAGAATCTGCTTAACATCGAGATAAATTGCGTGATCGTTTGGTTCGATTCCGAAAATGTCTTTACTTAAAGAAATTTTTCGGCCGGTCTCTTGACCGTTGGAGTTGTATACTGCGAGTTCCATGTTACTTCTCAATCATTACGTAAGAACCTTTTGGACCTGGTATAGCACCTTGTACAACGATAAGATTCTGTTCGGGTAAAACTTTCAATACGATTAGATTTTGCACTTTCACTCGCGCTCCACCTGTTCTTCCTGCCATGCGCATTCCTTTGAATACACGTGATGGGTATGATGATGCTCCTAATGATCCTGGAGCACGAAGACGGTTATGTTGACCGTGAGTTGCCATACCTACACCACTAAAACCGTGACGCTTAACAACACCTTGAAAACCTTTTCCTTTTGACGTTCCAATTACACTAACAAATTCACCTTCTTCAAATAATTCAACGTTGATTGAACTACCCAATGTGAGTTCTGTTTTAAAGTAACGAAACTCAACAAGTTTACGCATAGGCGTTGAATTAGCCTTTGCAAAGTGACCCTTCATTGCAGCAGTAGTATGCTTATCTTTTTTCTCGTCAAACGCCAGTTGAACTGCGCTATAACCATCAGTTGCGATGGTTTTGACTTGCGTAACAACGCAAGGACCAGCTTCTATAATTGTACATGGTATGTTCTTACCAGCGGCACTGTAGATACTGGTCATACCGATTTTTTTCCCGATTAGACCTGACATTTTATTTAAATTGTATTATGAAAATTTAATTCTTAATTAATACACTAGACTTTAATTTCAACTTCTACACCGCTAGGAAGTTCCAATTTCATTAGAGCATCAACAGTTTTTGAAGTAGTACTATAAATATCCAACAATCGCTTGTATGAACAAAGTTGAAATTGTTCACGTGCCTTTTTGTTTACGTGAGGAGATCGTAGTACAGTGAAAATTTTCTTATTTGTAGGAAGTGGAATTGGACCGCTAACTACAGCTCCAGTAGATTTTACTGTCTTAACAATTTTCTCAGCAGATTTATCTACTAAATTGTAGTCGTAAGACTTAAGTTTAATTCTGATTTTTTGGCTCATGATAAATATAAAGAACGATTATGCATTTGCTGTTTTACCTTTTGCTTTTGCGATTACTTCATCAGCTACGTTTCTAGGTGCTTCAGAATAATGCGACGGCTCCATTGTAGATGTTGCGCGACCAGAAGAAATAGTTCTCAATGTTGTTACATATCCAAACATTTCACTCAAAGGAACTTTTGCACGAATAACTTGAGCTCCTCCACGACTATCCATTCCTTCCAATTGCCCACGACGTTTATTTAAATCTCCGATTATATCTCCCATGTAATCTTCTGGAGTTACAACTTCAACTTTCATAATTGGCTCAAGCAATACTGGTTTTGCTTTAGGTAAAGCTTCACGGAATGCTGTTTTTGCACATATTTCGAATGATAAAGAATCGGAATCGACAGCGTGGTATGAACCATCACTTAAGGTTACTTTAAGACTATCCATTGTATAACCAGCTAGTACACCATTTTGCATTGCGGTTTTGAATCCTTTTTCAACAGATGGAATGTACTCACGTGGAATGTTACCCCCAACAACGGCATTCACAAACTGAAGACCTTCTTTTCCTTCGTCAGCTGGACCAATAGTTACAACAATATCAGCGAATTTACCACGACCACCCGTTTGTTTCTTGTAAACTTCACGGTGATTAATTGTTGCAGTAACAGCTTCTTTGTAATTTACTTGTGGCGCACCTTGGTTACACTCAACTTTGAACTCACGTTTCAAACGATCAAGGATAATTTCTAAGTGAAGCTCACCCATTCCACTGATAATCGTTTGTCCAGAATCTTCATCTGTTTTAACGCGGAATGTAGGATCTTCTTCAGCAAGTTTAGAAAGTGCCATTCCCAATTTATCAACGTCAGCTTGCGTTTTTGGCTCAATAGCAACACCAATTACTGGATCAGGGAAGTTCATTGCCTCAAGAACGATTGGATGCTTTTCATCACAAAGAGTATCTCCTGTTTTGATATCCTTAAATCCTACTGCTGCTCCAATATCACCTGCCTCAATATATTCAATTGAATTTTGTTTGTTAGCATGCATTTGGAATATACGGCTTATACGTTCCTTGTTGCCACTGCGAGTATTGAGTACATAAGAACCTGCATCCAAATGCCCAGCGTAAGCACGGAAGAAACATAGACGTCCTACGAACGGATCTGTTGCAATTTTAAATGCAAGTGCAGTAAATGGCTCTTTCACATCTGGGCGACGAGTTACCTCTAAGCCAGTATCAGGATTGATACCTGTAATGCTTTCCTTGTCCATTGGACTTGGCATCAGTTCCATTACTAAGTCGAGCATAGTTTGCACGCCTTTGTTTTTGAATGCTGTTCCACAAACCATAGGAACAATTTTATTAGTCACGCAAGCTTGACGAAGAGCTGTCAATATTTCGCGTTCTGTGATTGACTCTGGAGCATCGAAGAATTTCTCCATGAGACTATCATCAAATTCAGCAATTGCTTCAAGAAGTTTTCCTCTCCATTCAGTAGCTTCTTCCAACATATCTTCTGGAATTGGAACTTCGTTGAAAGTCATTCCTTTATCAGCATCATTCCATTCAATTCCACGAAAGTTAATCAAGTCAACTACACCTCGGAAAGTTTCTTCCGCTCCTATTGGAAGTTGAAGAGGAATTGGATTACCTCCAAGTACTTCTTTTACTTGCTTAACTACAGCAAGAAAATCAGCTCCTTGACGATCCATTTTATTTACAAATCCTAAACGAGTTACGTTGTAGTTATTAGCCAAACGCCAATTTGTTTCTGATTGTGGCTCAACACCATCAACCGCAGAGAACAAAAATACCAATCCATCCAATACACGGAGTGAACGATTAACCTCTACTGTAAAGTCAACGTGACCTGGAGTATCGATAATGTTCAATTTGTATTTGTTATCACGATAATTCCAAAAGCAAGTTGTCGCAGCTGAAGTAATGGTGATGCCACGTTCTTGCTCCTGAACCATCCAATCCATGGTTGCAGCTCCGTCATGCACCTCACCAATCTTGTGATTTACACCGGTGTAATAAAGAATACGTTCGGTTGTAGTGGTTTTACCAGCATCAATATGCGCAGCAATTCCGATGTTTCTTGTATATTGAAGATCGTGAGCCATGACGTTCTTTTGTACTTCTTTAAGTTAAAATCTGAAATGTGAAAATGCTTTATTTGCTTCAGCCATTCTATGAGTATCTTCCTTCTTCTTGTGAGCAGATCCTTCTCCTTTGGAAGCAGCAACTATTTCAGAAGCTAAACGCTGAGCCATTGATTTCTCATTACGTTTACGAGAATACATAATCATCCATTTCATACCCAAAGCGATTTTACGATCTGGTCGAATTTCCATAGGAATCTGAAAAGTTGCTCCACCTACACGGCGGCTCTTAACTTCTACAGTTGGACTAACGTTCTCTAAAGCTCGTTTCCAAACCTCATGTCCGTTTTCTTCTGTTCTTTTTTCAACGATATCTACTGCATCGTAAAATATTGCATACGCAATACTCTTTTTTCCGTCAAACATTAAGTTGTTAACGAAACGCGTTACCAAAGGATCATTAAATCGAGGATCTGGTGTGCGGGCAATTCGTTTGGGGGTGGTCTTTCTCATGGTGCGAAAGGAATACTATATGCTTAAATTATTTCTTTTTGCCTTTACCTGCAACAGCTGCCGGTTGTCCTGGTTTAGGACGTTTTGTTCCGTATTTAGAACGACGTTGGTTACGACCTTCTACTCCAGAAGTATCAAGTGCACCACGAACAATGTGGTAACGTACACCAGGAAGATCTTTAACACGACCACCTCGGATGAGTACAATACTATGTTCTTGCAAATTGTGACCTTCTCCTGGAATGTAAGCGTTAACTTCTTTCGTATTCGTTAAACGAACACGAGCAACTTTACGCATTGCA
>CALQJV010000108.1 GCA_943330985.1 Chitinophaga pinensis | reverse complement strand
GCTTTGAAAGTTACTTCGCGTCGAGCCCGATCAAATAATTGCGTATTGCTACTTGTATCAGCCATTCGAACGAGGTTCGCGAAATAAACAACACGGTCGGGAGATTCGGCATATCCAACAAACCAACCAATATCCATCTTGTCTTGGGAGCCCCAACCCGTTTTTCCTCGGTAAACAATTGAATTTGTATCGCGGCAAATCATCATTTTTTTGACAATATCCATGGAGCGTTTGCTGAATGGCAATTTTTCGTCGTGCAGATTTTTTAAAAAACGAATTTGTTGTTGAGGCGAAATTCTCAATCCACCCGACAACCAAAATTGATCGATACCTCCCGTTATATTGGCATTGCCATAATGCAATGTATCGATCCACTGCTTCATTCGTGTTTCACCAATTCTTCTAGCTAATTCTTGATAATACCAAACAGTTGAATGTTGAAACGCTTCTTTCAATGTTTGATCATGATTCCAATCGGGATTCTGTCGGGTAACACTGTCCCAAGCAAGCAACGAATTTTCATCTTGAATTACACCTGTTTCCAAAGCAATAAGTGAATTGCAAATTTTAAATGTAGATGCTGGTGATAAGGCCAGCTTGTAAACTGTAGAATCGGAAACGAGAATGCTTTCACGAGCGGGATCTTCAATTGCCAAAAAGCCATTAACTCGATAGGGATCAAAATAATGTCGCATGGATGAGCGAACTAATGGACGATCGGAATGACTACAAGCGCTTACTATACAGCAGGCTGCACAAATAAAAAAAATCAAATGCTTTTTCAATGGAAAATCAATTTTGATGATGCGAATTTCAGGAAAAGCATTCGCATATTCCTCGTGGTGAAAATAGATTTTTATATTTTTATCAAAATCAATCAACTCAATAAAGAATCCAAAGAATTATCTTTAAAACTCATAGAAATGCGAGTTCCTTTTCCCGGAGTTGATTCAATTTCACACATACCGTTTAATGACTTTGCTCGAATACTTAAAGAATTAAGTCCATTTCCCTCAATAATAAGGGCACGGTCAAATCCTTTTCCATTGTCTTCAATGATAAGCGTTAATTGGGAATTTAACTCAGTTAAACTAATTTTAACTTCGGTTGCGCCACTGTATTTTGCAATATTATTAACGGATTCTTTGAAAAATAATAACATGTTTTTCAAAATATCGATGCGAGCATAATGGTTTTGAATGGAAGTTGAAAATTCAAATTGAGTATATATCTCTCGAGCGCCAAGTATCTCAAAACTAAAGTTTTTCATCCGTTGAAAGAGTTGTCCATACGTGTCGTTTCCAGAATATATAGCCCAGATTAAATCAGATAAATTTTCAGCAATTTCGTATGACTGTTGTTTTATTCGATGTATTAAATCCAATGATTTTTCAGTGTTCTTTTCAATGCTCTCAATAGCAATATTTGAATAAATATTAATGCTGCTGATTGAACTTCCAATATCATCGTGAAGTTCGAGTGCGATTCGGTTTCTTTCCTCCTCAATAGCATCCAAACGTGATTTGTTGCGAAGTGCTTCTTGCTCTCGTTGAATGTCATCTTTTTCTTTTTCAAAATGCAACTTTTGTAATTTCTCTTTTTGCCTTAAAGTATTTTTATAAAAAATAATCGCAACAATCACTGAAATAAGAAATGCAATAAGAGAAATATTTAAATAGCGTGTCAAGCGGAACTCGGCTTCTTGTTTCGATTTTTCTTGCTGGATTTGAAATAAATGTTGTTCGTTTTGGAAGTAATTAACTAAGATATCCATCCTAATTTTTTCTTCTTTCACCTTAATTTTATCTTCAAGGTTGATGAGTTGCTGCTGCAATGGAGCAGCTTTCTCAAAGTCTCCGATTTTTAAAAGCGATTGAAAGGCTTGCTTCAGAAATTCAATTTGTGAATAAGGAGTTGATAGTGTAGAATTTAAATCAAACTTTCCGGCTTCTAATGAAGAATAAATTGTTGGTTTATTATGTTGTTGAGAAGCAGCGTTGATCTTAGATGCGAGTAAAAACAAATGACCGTCCTTTATTTTATTGGGTCCACAAAGTATTATACCCGAATCGGCCAATAGGATCGCTTTTTCTGGATTTTTTTTCTGGAGCATGGCTTCCGACAAAGTCCAATAGGCAAAAACCATCCCGCGTTTATTTTGCAACTTTTTGCAAATATTTAGCGATTTACGGGCATTGTAAATGACTGAGTCAGGTTGATTTAATTTAAGAAATGCTTCTCCCATGTTATTATACACATGAAATTGTTTCGAAAGCCATTTCGAATTTTCCAATTCAGGTAGGAGATTTAATGCAATTCTAAAATGTTTTAATGCGGTGTCAGGTAAGTTTTTATTGCTGTATAATAAGCCCAAAATATTCTCACAACTGCCGATCAGATTTTTTTCATGAAGAAGCTCTGCTTGCTTGCGCGCTTTCATGATACTGTTTATTCCTTGGTCAAACAATGCCGAATAGTAAAAAATCTCTGCTTCAAACGCATACAGATAATATTTCTCCA
Organism: Chitinophaga pinensis; assembly: GCA_943330985.1. The sequence continues at coordinate 2,726 of CALQJV010000108.1, read as the reverse complement.
ATGAACTAATACTATCTGATGATTTATTTAAATGTTTTAGAATGATTTGTTCCGCAACATCATTCGCCGAAACGTCCATAGAATCAGCTGCCACTTGTAAATCAGCCTTTATATTAGCACGAATACTATTGGGATCGAGTGTTTTTATTTCTTGGTTACATGAACAAATAATGCAAACGAACAAAACAAAAATACCGCGCAAGATTTGTTTCATGCATCAAACAATTTTATTATTAATTGCTTTACTAACAGCTTCTCCAAGAGAGTTAACATGCAATTTTCGATAGATTTTTTTAATGTGTGAATTTACGGTATGATAGCTTATTGACAAATGATCGGCAATCATTTTATAGCTGTTTCCTTCAACCAAACGGAGTAAAATATCTTTTTCTCGTTCGGACAATCCATAAATCTCGTTGGTTATTGTATCGTTTTTACTTCGGAAATAGCCGAGCACTCGGGTAGCAATACTTGGTGTCATAGGAGACCCACCTTCGATAACTTCCTTTATTGCTTCAATAATTCGTTGTGGTTCGGTCTTCTTGAGAATGTAACCAGAAGCTCCATATCGTAATGCTTCGAAAATCTTTTCGTCATCTTCAAACACGGTCTGCATGATGACTTTAACATGTGGATGCAATTCTGCAATGATTTTAACGCCCTGAATGCCATCAACTTCAGGCATTTGAATATCCATTAAAACAACATCAGGATTAAAATCTATCATGTGTTGTGAAACATTTAGGCAATTAGGAAAAGCACCAAGTATTTCAAAACCATCAACGGATTCCAATAACAATTTTAAACTATCTCTCCTATTTATACTATCGTCGTAAATTACAATTGAAATCATATGGCAAATATGAGAGGAAATGGATCAAACTGCAATAACTAAATGTAGTGAATCTTGGTTCTAAATCTAGAGAAACCAAGACTTAAATTTCGGTTTGAATTAGTTGTTTTTTAAATTGTGGGAACCTCTATGCCTCTTAAATTTCGATACAGTTTGAGTGCATACAAATCGGTCATGCCGGATGCATAATCTATCATTGCCAGTGCTTTTTTATAAGCAGAATCGCTTTCTTGAAATTGAAATTGAGAGGGTAAAAGTCCTAACAGATTTTTTTGCATGCTGTTACGTTTCGACTTTTCGGTAATCGCAGCTTCTACAAAATCCTCTAAAATTCCCGCCATGATTCGAAATCCAGCCAACTCAATCTTTACAACACTTGGGTAATTGTAGATGTATTTGACCGATAATTCGCTCACTTCATCCATCACTTTTTTGGTTTCTGGATCATTTCCCAACAAGTCGCCTTGATAATCTCCTGCTAAAATAGCTTCCGCATTATGTTGGAAACTTGCCGCGCATTTCATCAATAAGCAACTAATAGATTTGGCTCTGAGGTATGCAATTTTCTCGTTTTCATCTTCCACCAATTCAAGTTTTCGGTCTATCTCCAAGGTGTCTTCGTTTTCATTCAAGAGAATTATTTTCTTGAAGATTCGAATAACATCGTCCGTTTTAAAAATTTTCAAACGATGTGCATCTTCAAAATCGATGATTGAATAACAAATATCATCGGCGGCTTCTACCAAATAAACAAAGGGATGTCGCTTATATATGACATGGTCATTGTCAACTTCTCTAATCATATTCAACTTCTCCGCCACTTCAATAAAAGCTATTTGATCGGCTTGGAAAAAGCCATATTTAGATCGGTGCTTGGGACCTTTTTTTCCGAGTGAAGCCGATGCATTGCAAGGATATTTCAAGATAGATCCCAACGTGGAGTAGGTGAGTCGAAATCCGCCTTGAACGCGTCCACTGAATTGATTGGTTAGCAAGCGAAATGCATTGGAGTTTCCTTCAAAGGCAATTAAATCGGACCATTCCTGATCGTTGAAAAGTTGTCTGAAAGCAGTGTCGTTTTGTCGATCTATAAAATACTTGGAAATGGCCTCTTCGCCTGAATGCCCAAATGCCGGATTGCCTAAATCGTGCGCCAGACAAGCACATGCAACGACATTTTTAAGGTGATATGTATAAAATTCAGAGGAAATAGGGTTCGATTTTACTTCTGGAAATTCACTGATGTGCTTCCCAATAATTTCCCCTAATGAACGTCCAACACTTGCTACTTCTAAGGAATGCGTTAGTCGATTATGCACAAATACTTCGTCTGGTAGAGGAAAAACCTGTGTTTTATTTTGCAATCGTCGAAAAGCACTTGAAAATATGATACGATCCCAATCGCGTTCGTATTCGGTACGTTCGTTCAAAAATTCAGAATGGATTCCATAACGTTCTCCCGAAAAACAGTTGTTCCAATTCATCATAGCAATATGCTCTATTTAACAGGCGAATATACAATTATGCGTTATCTCAATCTTATTAGAAATGAAAAACCCCTCAGAATTTCTGAAGGGTTTTCGAATTATGTTAAGGATTATTATCCTAAGTATGTTTTCAAGATTTTGCTTCGCGATGTTTGCTTTAAACGACGAATGGCTTTTTCTTTAATCTGACGAACACGTTCGCGGGTTAAATCGAATTTCTCACCAATCTCTTCCAAGGTCATAGCATGTTCTCCATTTAATCCGAAATAATATTTAATCACATCGGCTTCGCGAGCAGTTAATGTTGAAAGTGCACGATCAATTTCTTTACGCAATGAATCGTTAATCAATCCAGCTTCTGGGCTTGGACTATCGTTCGAACGAAG
>CALQJV010000107.1 GCA_943330985.1 Chitinophaga pinensis | reverse complement strand
GTTGGGTCTTGCATGGCATTTACCAAAAATCCTTGAGAAGCTAAATCATACAAAGCTTTCTTATCACCAGTTAAAAAATACCATCTGCCCGAATCTGCTTGAATTTTATTGGCAAATTCTTTAAGGCGAGCAGTTGAATCTGTTTCGGGATCAACACTAAATGAAACCAATTTGAAATCTTCCAATTTCTTGAAATCATCTTGGTCCTGCACTTTCTTCATGAGAGTTTGCATTGCAGGGCAGATGCTTGGGCATGAAGTAAAAAAGAAATTGGCGACATAAATCTTTCCTTCAAGATCTTTGTCGCCAAAAGGCTTACCATCCTGATCAGTAAACTGAAATGCAGGAATACTATGGTATGTTGTATCGCCCTCTTTTTCTCCTGGAATTTTCGGTCCGAAATATCCCAGTTTTTTGATGTTATGTTTTCCTGTTGTTAGAACCAAATACGCAAAAGATGGAACCAACAGGATCATCAATAGGATGACGATTTTTTTCACCTTATTTCAATAAGTCTTGAAAGTATTGAAGAAGATGTTCGCCTTCAAACAGACAGATGAAAATGAAATAGATAATTAATACCATTGGGAGCAAAATGGTTGCTCTCAAACTCTTTTTTTCATCGCCAAGGTGCATGAACACGAGCACAATGTATCCTGCTTTTACCAAAGTCATAATGATGTAAAACCATTTGATAAGCGTCCAAGTTCCAGGGGAAACGTGCGTTTTAGAGAAATAAATCCCTACAAGTACTTCAACAATGGTAATGACTGAAAGTAATGCAGTAACTAAAAGTATTTTTTTGCGAACCGCACGACTTTGTTCAGGTGTGCGAGGGCCGTGACCAGCGCTGTATTCGAAAGATTGATCAACTATTGGTTCCATGATAACGTGATAGTGTTAATTGGTCAGAGAAGGTAAAAGAATGTAAATACGAAAACCCAAACAAGGTCTACAAAATGCCAGTAAAGTCCAGCTTTTTCAACCATTTCATAATGTCCGCGTTTTTCGAAAACACCTGAGATAGCTTGCCACAAGATAATGGCATTAATTACAACACCCGAAAAAACGTGAAATCCGTGAAATCCTGTAATGAAGAAGAAGAAATCGGCAAATGCAGTATGTCCGTATTCATTGTATTGAAGATTTGCCCCTTGAACAAGGACGTCGGTTGGAACACCGTCCTTAATAATTGTTTTAACAACACCTTCGCCTCCAACAATAAATGTGTACCATTCCCAAGCTTGTGATCCAAGGAAAATTAATCCTCCAACTACAGTAAGTCCTAGCCAGAAAATTACTCCTTTTTTATTATTTGAATGTCCCGCATCAACAGCAAGTACCATGGTAACACTTGATATGATGAGGATGAACGTCATCATACCTACGTACAATAGCGGCAAATGCGCATGTGTAAATGGAAAGTGGTGAAATACTTTTTCTACCAATGGCCAACTATCGGCATGCACATGACGCGCATAACCAAGAGAGATTAATAGTGTTGAAAAAGAAAATGCATCAGAGATGAGGAAAAACCACATCATCAGTTTTCCGTAACTCGCACCGAAAGGAGAAGTTCCTCCTTCCCAAAGTTTCTTGTTTGGAATGTCTAGCGTTGCGTTTTGAGCCATGAATTGTAGATTCAGAATTTGGGTGCAAGTTTACCCAAAATATTATTTAAAAAAGAGCATTTTATCAGGAATTTCTAAACAAGTGCATTTTTTTTTTATTGCATGAACAATAAAAAGATAAAAAGATACACCCATAGACCATCTAAAAAATGCCAGAATATTCCGCAATGACGCACTCCTGCTAAGTTTTTAGAGTGGTAGTTGTTGCTCAATGATTTTTTGAAAATTACAACGCAATAAATCAATGCAGAAAAAATATGCGCCAAATGCACACCTGAGAGGATGTATAAAAAACTTCCAGATGGGTTTGAAGTTTTGCCCGCAAAGTAAATCCCTCCATTTGTTAAATCCCTCCAGCCTAAAATTTGAGTTACACAAAATCCGATACCCAAAAGAATTGTTAAGCCTAAGGCATAGCTTATTTGTTTTGATTGGTCTTTTTTTGCAGCAATAAGTGCCCAATTGATAGAAGCACTCGAAGCTAAAATAAGTCCAGTACTTACCCAAAACATGGAAGGCAGAGTGAATTGAAGCCAATTTCCATCTGCTTGTCGAACGATATAAGCAGAAGTTAAACCTGCAAATAACATCACACTGCTGAAAATTGCGATGTAAAGTAAACTTCGGTTTACACGTTCGCGAAGTTCCATTTCTTCTTGAGTTGTGTTCGAAACTGTTTTCATTTTTGAGATTATAATTTATCGATGAGTAGTGCCAATTGAACTACTGGTAAGTAAATAAAGGATGCATAAAGCAGTTTTCTCGCATCGCTAATTTCGAGAGTAGCATGTAATTTAATCGCTTTCATCATGAAATAAATGCCACAAAGTGTAATAATAACGGCAGAAATTATTCCCGACATTCGGAAGAAATAGGGAAGAAGTCCAAACGGAATTATACTGCCTGTATACACCATAATTTGTAATGCGGATGTTTTAGAACGACCATCTTTTGCAGGAAGCATTTCAAATCCAGCTTTTTTATAATCATCTTCCAACATCCAAGCTAGTGCCCAAAAATGAGGGAATTGCCAAATAAATTGAATTGCAAAAAGAATAATTGCCTGCAAACTCATTTCCCCAGTAAACGCAATCCAACCCAACATGGGTGGAATGGCTCCTGGAAAAGCACCAACAAAAACAGCAAAGGGAGTAATTTGTTTAAGTGGTGTGTATATAGCGACATAAGATACCAATGCTACAATCCCTAAAATTCCTGAAAGTGGATTTACATATATCCACAGAATTACAATTCCTAATATTCCAATAATCGATGAGAAAATCAGGGCTTCCGAAACAGAAAGACGGTCTTTAGGTAAAGGTCTATTTTCGGTTCGAGCCATTAATTTATCAAGATTTTTCTCAATAATCTGATTGAATGCATTGGAAGCTCCGGTGACTAAAAAACCTCCAATGGTGAGTAAAATAGCAATGGTTCCATCGGGTTTATCGGCTGCCATTAAATAGGAGACAATTGCCGAAAAGACGACAAGGGAAGCCAATCTTAATTTAAGAAGCTGAACTAAATCCTTTGTTTTAGAAAGGAAGGAAACCGACGCGGGAGATTGTGAAATATCGTGTGCCAAAAAAATATTCGTTGGAATGTCACAAAAATAGGTAAATGATTGGCTCTTTAGACAGAAATTTCAATGGAAAATTTCTCCTTATAAATCGTAATACCGATTGGGTAAAGCTGTTTTAAAACTAAAAAACACCCAATTTGTATTCTGAGTAAAGCGGCTATTTTCCTGCATTCGGCGAGAAAGCGTTAATTCTATTCGCATATTGGTTCGAGTATTAATTAGCCAAGATGCAGTTAACTCAGCAATAGTAACTGTATTTTTCAAGCCCTGTAAAATTCTGTTACCATATATATTCGGAACCATGGTTGGACCGCTCCCGATTTCGGCAGTACCCACAAAAATATTTTGTCCAACATTGCTTGATATTCCAGCAGCATTTGTCGTATCGGCTCCGTATTGAATAAAATTCATTTTTGCTTGAATCCCCAATCGCTTGTATCGATAGCGAAGAAACTGAACATTCTCGATGAAGTTAGCTCCAAGTGGATGAGCTAAAGCTTGTGCATAGTGGGTGTAGCTTTGTTCCCCGGTGAAATGCCCGTATGTATAAGGCCTAACATAATTTAATTCGTTTTGCCAGGTAAGGTTTCGAATTCCTAAAAAGTCGTAAAATTTCCAACCCATTTGAAAACCTTGCTTGTTCGCCCACCAACCATTTCCAGCTTTTACTTCGTTCATCGAGAATTCGTCGAGAACTAGTTGACCATACAATTGATATTTTTTCAAAATGAGTGCCTTGAAGTTTAAACCAATCAACACATTGTCGGGCGATCCTCTTGAAAATTCAACAGGTCTATAAAAAATAATGGGGTTGAGGTAATTCACATCAAATCCTCTTCGCGTTCCACTTGTATCGCCACCTTGCCAAACAATCGATTCGAAAAGTCCCACATTCAACCATTTTGTTGCGTTGTAACTTAAATGATGATAGGTTGCGAATTTTTGCAAATAACCACCAAGTCCACTATTTGAAGCATTGCCAATATTTTGGTAACTAACAAAAAGATTGGTGTAACGTATTTTCCAAAACGTAGTGCTGATCTTGAAATACGGATAATTGTAGGCGTTATCGGATAAAAACAAAGAACGATATCCATCGCCAATAAATACTTTATCGTTACCAAATTGCAGATTGAAATACTTGGATGGTGAATACGAAACGTATCCCGTTGCCATCGAATAATCCCAACCTTTATCGCCAAAAGGTTTCACTCTTCCTTGTCCCGGAACTACATTGTTTTTTTGAATAAAACTATCCACATAGTTCACCATAATGCCTTGGTTTTCCCAGAAGCTGGTATAGAAAGAAACATGCTTTCCAATGTTTCCATAAAGCTGCAAGCCTCTTGAATTTACATAGGTTTTATTTCCTGTTAATTGATCTTTCCCAATATCGAACGAAAACAATGGATCGATGGCAATTTGATAATCGTTGGAATCGAGGCGTAAAAAGTTGTCACTGAATAATTTTCTACCAACCCAGCGTTTCGAAAAACGACTCGTTTCAGGTTTTACGCCTGCTGCAGTATCTGGGTTTATCGATTTTCGAATATCCTCCATGCGCCACGGTTTAACAGCGGTATGCTGATTACTTCCAAGCGCATTCATGGATTTGTCGATTAAGTTATACTGAAAATTATCGAGTACAAGATTGTATTGCTGAGCAAACATGGTAGTTTGGAACGATAGCAATGCAGTTAATAAAACGAGTATTCTCATCATGATTTTGACTTTCTAATATTTTTTACTCTTTTCCAAAGTAATACAGTGAAAGCGAAAGCGGGTAATGGCAATGTGAGTAAAATGTAAATAAGGTTATTCTCCGCATCTAAAAAATGTAGCGTGAAAATGCTGATGCAGGTTGTAATGATGGATAGAATGACTAGCTGAATGGTTGCACCAACATGACTTAATCCTATTTCTAAGAGCATATGATGCAAATGATTTCGATCGCCTTTGAATGGATTTTTCCCATGCTGAATGCGGATAAAAAATACACGAACCATATCAAACAATGGAACAATCATTAATGAAAAAGCAATGATGGGCTCTTTTAAAAAAACGGCATTGTTCCCAATATGATTATGGAAACTCAATTG
>CALQJV010000106.1 GCA_943330985.1 Chitinophaga pinensis | reverse complement strand
TCAAATGAGTTTCTAATGATACGTAAACAGATAATTCTTGGATGTACACTTGCACTGCTTGTTTTTGCAGGTTGTAAAATGGATAAGGAATTCGATGGGCCGGATTTGAAGGACCTTTATGGAAAATTTACAGTTGTTCAAGATTTGGATATTTCCAATCGATCAGTCGATTTTTCGTTGAATCAAACTACTTTTTTCACGGCAGCTTTTTCCAAAAATGTTCAATGGAACCTTCAAATTAAAGGGTTGAGTTCTGGAGCAGTTAAGCAAATCAGTGGTTTCTCTTCCGAATTGATTGCCGAAAATGCACTTTGGAATGGTACAACAACCTCGCTTCCAATGTTTCGCATAGAAGATTGCGCTGTTCAACTTACCTTCGAAAACGAAGCAGATACCTTACGCGATACACTTTCGGTTATTGGCAATCGAATTAACCAAGGTTTGCTTTTGAGTGATTTCGAAAACGGATTCCCAACGGGCTGGACCAAGTTTGTTCAGTCGGGCGCCGATATGAGTTTTGTGGTTCAAGAAAATGCCAACGCAGCTCAAGGAAATAAATATTACGACATGGGCGGAAAGGTTGATTGGGATTATTTAATCGGCTTGTTTGATATTCCAGCTAGTTTGTACGGTGCTCCAAGATTTAACTTGAATAGCAATCCCGAAGCGGTCTTTTTTAATTCATTCATCTATAAACCCGACACAATCGATAACTCGATTATTCTGTTTCAGTTTCGGGAAGATGATAACGAAGATGGAACCTATTCAAGCAATGAAGATATGTACTCATTCGAATATCGACCTACTGAAAATGGCTGGAAACAACTTTCATTGAATTATGCTGACTTGCAAACGTTGGTTAACGGCGCTCCAGTTGCCGCCATTGGAAATGGAATTCACGAGCCCAACAAACTGCTTAAAGTATCCCTATTGTTTTTAGCAAATCCAACATCGGGCTATTCACAGAGCTACATCGATTACATGATATTTACAGAGAACGCGCCGTTAAATCCATAAATCCATGTTGAGGCTTTCTTTTATCTGTATCTGTTTTGTGGCTTTTTTGTCGGGATGTTCGTCCTTCCGCCAATTGGGTTTGTATGAAAAAGAAAGCGATCGTCCTTCAAAACCGGAGATTAATGGATTTTCGCAATTGCAGATATTTCAAGACGAACTCAATGCCGATGCATGGTTTACAAAATCACCCAATTGTATTACTGTAAGTGCAGAACGAACGAATGTATTTTCGGGAGAAGGAGCCATTCACGTAAAATGGAATAAGCAAGCCGAAGACTGTCCTTGGATGGGATTAGGTTTTGGATGGGATGGATGGAACGGAAAAGATTTATCCCAAATTACCCAAGAGGCCGCGCTTACATTTTGGGTGAAAACGAATGGCAAACCATTAAAAGAACTTCCTTGGGCAATTGGGATGGAAGATTTTTCAGGAAACCAGCAATGGGTTGGGTTTGCTGCCGAATATGTTGTAAAAGGTCCCATAACGGATAAATTCACTCAAGTACTTATTCCACTAGAAAAATTCCGATTGCTAAATGGAAAAGTGGATGTTTATTCAATCAAACAATTAATTATTCAATTCGAATCGAGCGGAGAAGTTATCATCGACAATATCTGCATTCAACCCTGGAATAATCAAGGATTATGAAAATTTGCGTATCTCTTTTGCTTTGCTTCCTCCTTTTCTTTGCAGGAGCACCCAAGCCCATTAATCGTATACAATCTCCTCAGCAAAATCCCATCGACTCGCTCATTGCCTTAATGACCATGGAAGAAAAAGTGGGGCAAATGACTCAACTTAATTTGGATGTGGTGTGCGAAGGGGATATTTACAAACTCGTTGAGCCGCATCATATTGATAGTGCAAAACTCTATCAAGCAATTGCTCAGTATCATGTTGGTTCCATTTTGAATTGCGGAGGTCATTCCTATCCGCGGGAGCAATGGCTTACACTCGTTGGTACTATTCAACGATTTGCAACAACAAAATCCCGTTTAAAGATTCCCATTTTGTATGGAATTGATGCTATTCACGGAGCCAATTATGTAAATGGGTCAACACTTTTTCCTCAGCCTTTAGCTCAAGCCGCCACCTTCGATCCAGAACTAAGCAGAAAAGCGGCAGAGGTTACAGCCTATGAAACAAGAGCCGTTGGAATTCCTTGGAATTTTTCTCCTGTTCTCGATGTTGCAAGACATCCTGCTTGGTCACGTTTTTTTGAAACCTATGGAGAAGATCCATTGGTATGCGCTCGTTTTGGTGAAGCTGTAATTAAAGGATATCAAGGAAATTCTCCCATCGATTCAAAACATGTGGCAGCCTGCATGAAACATTTCTTGGGTTACAGTGCCATGAGAACTGGTAAAGACAGAACTCCCGCTACGATTTCAGAAATTCAATTACGTGAACTTTACATTCCTCCATTCAAAGCAGCTATTGACGCCGGCGCATTAACGGTTATGATTAACAGTGGTGAGATAAATGGAGTGGCTGTTCATGCGAGCTATGACATTTTAACCAAGCTGCTTCGCGAGGAGCTTCAATTTAAAGGTCTTGCTGTTACCGATTGGGAAGATATTATCAAGTTGCATAAAAACCACCGCGTGGCATCTTCGCTAAAAGAAGCCGTTTACATGGCTGTTCAAGCGGGAATTGATATGTGCATGGTGCCCAACGACTACGATTTTACGAAACTGCTTATTGAATTAGTGAAAGAAGGAAGAATTTCTGAATCACGTCTCGATGTTTCGGTTCGTCGAATCTTGGAAGTGAAAATGAAACTAAATCTTTTCAAGAATAACAAGATGCCTAAATTGAAAGATTATCCTCAGTTTGGCTCCAAGGAATCTGCCGATTTATCTCGGAATATTGCCGAATCATCCATCACACTTCTTGAAAACAAAAACAACATTCTGCCATTAAACGAAAACACCAATGTATTTGTAACAGGACCATCCGCGAATTCTATGGTCTTGTTGAACGGATCGTGGACGCGCACTTGGCAAGGAACAGATGAAAAATTTGATGACACGCTTTGCAACACCATTAAAGAAGCCATCGCCAAACGTTCAAAAGGGAAATCCAGTTTTGCTGAAGGCTGCAAATTAAGCGAAGGAACTTGGGAAGCAGCTGCCATTGAAAAGGCAAAATTAGCCGATGTCATTGTGGTGTGTTTGGGCGAATTGCCTTCGACCGAGAAGCCCGGAGATATTGATGATTTAAATCTACCCGATGTCCAACGAGATTATGTAAAAGCCCTATCCAAATTGGGTAAAAAAATGGTTTTTGTGTTGGTTGAAAATCGCCCGCGTTTGATTCCCGATATCGCAAATTTGGCCGATGCCATTCTCTTAGCATATCACCCAGGAAATTATGGTGGCGATGCGCTCGCCCGAATTCTATTTGGTGATGTGAATCCATCTGGGAAACTTCCTTTCACCTATCCAAAATACAATCAATCGCTTTTGTGGTATGACCATAAATACACCGAAACGCTCGATACTCAATTTGGAAACAATGCATTTCAACCGCAATGGGAATTTGGTCATGGACTTTCTTATTCGTCTATAACCTATCAAGATTTGAAGATTTCAACGGATACGGTTAAGCAAAACCAATTCACAATTTCAGTTACAGTTCACAATAATAGTAACCGAGAAGCAAATGAATCGGTCTTGTTGTTTATCAGCGATCGCTATGCATCCATAACACCATCAATAAAAAAATTGAAAGATTTTCAGAAAGTAACTTTGCCGCCAAATTCAAGCAAAACAGTTTCGTTTTCTGTAAATCAGGAGCAGTTGAAATTCTGCAATTCTAATGGGAAATGGGTAATCGAACCTGGCGATATGGATGTGATGATTGGGAAATTAACAAGCAGTTTTTATGTTAAACCATAGGTTCTTTCGAGCGACAAGCACGATCTTTTTTCTCTTATCTCTTTCCTTGGTTTTTATTGGAGGATGTGAGCAATCGAATCCCGAAGATGTATTAGCCCGGAATGGAGATGTTGTAAATTTTGCAGGTAGAAAGTGGGATATTAAATCAAGCACAACTCAAGTTGGTCCAGGCCCTAATTATTTCTCTAAACGTTATAGCGATGTTTGGGTTGATGACAAAGGATATTTGCATATGTCGATAGCCAAACACGATGGAATTTGGTATTCTTCGGAAGTAATCTCTCAAGACAATTTGGGATATGGAAAATACTCATTTACCATTCAAGGTAATCCCATGCAATTTGCGAAGAATGTGGTTTTAGGATTATTTACTTGGGATGATTCCACATTTGTAAGCGATGGAAATAGTGAGGTTGATATTGAGTTTTCTCGATGGGGTTCTGCAGACAATGTAAATCCAACAACGTTCTCTGTTCAACCACTGAGCAATGGGATTAATTTCCCAGAACGAACATATTCTGCAAACATCGATTCATCGAATATCATTGGAGTTTCAACGCATGAATTTATCTGGACCGACACGCTCATTAGTTGGAGAAGTTATCGTGGCGATAGAAATAGTGGGCAGCCCGATTTTGCAAACTGGAGTTTTAATTTGAATCATCCTCCACGCATCAAAAGAGAAGGTGATTTATTTTCTCTGCCTATTGTAATTCCTGCTCCCGGGCTAACAACCAATGCTCGAATTAATTTCTGGACGTTGAGTTTCGATGCCAACGGACCTTCAAATGGCCTAGAACATGAAATTGTAATTCGCGATTTCTATTACGAACCATCGCATTAAGCGAATACGTTTCGTTCGATTGAGCCGATAAGGCAATGAATTACTTTGATGTGAATTTCTTGGGCTCGATCGGCATATTCGCTTAATGGAGCTCGTATTTCCACATCGCATAGGGAAGCCATTTTGCCTCCATCTTTTCCTGTTAGTCCAACTACGAACATTCCCTTTTCTTTTGCTGCTTCAATAGCCCGAATAACATTTTGGGAGTTTCCACTGGTGCTAATGGCAAGTAAAACATCGCCCGCTTTACCAAGTGCTGATATGTATCGCGCAAACACTTCATTGTAGCCATAGTCATTCCCAACACAGGATATATGCGATGGATCAGAGATCGAAATTGCCGCAAGAGGAGCTCGATCATCTCTAAATCGTCCACTTAATTCTTCGGCAAAATGCATTGCATCGCACATGGATCCACCATTTCCACAAGAAATAACTTTTCCGCCATTTTTAATGCTGTCGCTCATTACATGAGCCGCTTTACCAATTGACTCCATGTTATCAGGATTCTCAATAAAAAGGTTCAAAACACTTTGAGCGTCCAGAAGTTGTGC
>CALQJV010000105.1 GCA_943330985.1 Chitinophaga pinensis | reverse complement strand
TGGAATGGTCCGATGGGCGTTTTTGAAATGGCGGCATTCGAAAATGGAACCCGACAAGTTGCCATGGCCATTGTGGAAGCAACAAAAAACGGAAGTTTTTCATTGGTTGGTGGTGGCGATTCGGTTGCAGCAGTGAATCAGTTCGGCATTGCAAAGGATGTTTCATATGTGAGTACAGGCGGCGGAGCATTGCTCGAATACATGGAGGGCATTGAACTTCCTGGGGTGGCTGCTATTCGCAACTAATTGCTTTGATTAAATACAAATCCAAGGGTAAACTCCGCCGACCACAATCCAGGAGGCCAGCGTTTTTCGTCGTACGAATAGTTTGTCCTTAAGCAGGCTTGCAGATTTGAAATCGGTTTCCAGATTAGCGCATTTTTAATTTGCACTTCAAGCATCTGTTCCTTTCCAATAGAATAAAACCAAATGCTTGAATTTTCCCAGGTTAGCAGGCTGCCGAAATTCTTTTCAATCGCCGATTGAAGATTCAAGCCACCAGTAAGTAGATACCCTTTTTCGATGGGAATGCCTGCAAGCTCATTGGTGTTTTGTATATCATACAGCTTCTTGTTTGCCATGCAGTTTATTTTAAATGAAGCCAGTCCAAATTCGAGTTTGTTTTGCGCATTTCCGTTATAAGATACTCCTCCGTTAAAAAGCAATGTGCCGGGTGAGAAAAAGCCAGCGCTCTGTTTTTTTAATGGGCGACCCATTGAATCGCTTGATGATTCAAAGGAACGGGCTTTCTGAGATTGAGCACTGCTATTAAAATTCAAAACGACTTTCTTTTTTTCGGGTGGTTGAATAGCAAATTTGAAGTTAACAAGGTCTTTGTTGAATTGAAAAACACTATCAGGAATCCAGTCAAATCCGGATAAATCATTTAGTTCAATGTTAATGATACATTGCTTCATCTTGATATTTGTTTTCGCATTTATGTTTGACGATAAAGCGATTTTAAAGGAGCGAGCTTGATTAAATGAAGCGTTTTCAAATTTTAATGCAGATAGATTTATTTTTGAAATAAGGAAATGTTGAACAAACCTTGTTTTCGATTTTGCAGATATCGTATCAATGTGTTTTGATTTTAAGGAGAACTTGCAAGGGTCGTCTTGAGATAAAAGCGGATTTAGAATGCAATGGAACAATACAATACGAATGATGAATTTCATTTAAGTTGATTTAGGCGATTTGAATTCGGAGCGCCAATCAACCGGAACTGTTAAGGGAAGAAATCTTGGTTTATAAAAACCAAGCGGATCGAAATATGAGAGAAATGCGTTTTCAAATTTTGTAATTCCTGCATGCGAAAGAATTGCTCCTGAAGAAATTTGCGAGCGGACCAGTAGCAGACAATTACAAAGCTATTCTGTAATGAAAAATCGTTCCCAATTATCCAATTCTCTTGTTCAAGTTCAATGGATTTGGAACTATCGCAATGTTGAGGTTTAAATTGATTGATGTTTTCAAATACAAATTCAAGTTGAGCTAATTCAACAAAACCGCCTTTTGTCTTGGGCTCTATTAGAAAGCCCGCATCATTATAAAGATTTACCTGACAATACTGATTTTTAATTGAAGCCAGCAGGCGTTCTTGTTTGCAAAAAAGAATTGAGGTCGAATCAATTCCATTTTCAACGAACAGTGTTCGAAGGGCCGTGTGTTTTAGTTGAAATCTATTTAAATCGGGCTGAAGTTGACATATACCAATTCCAGCAAGCATTATAAAAATGCATGTAAATATTCTTGTCAATTGGGTTTATTAAAGTTTAATGCCCGCTAATGTTGGATCTGAGCGTCTCAAATCTTGATTTACTAATATGAGGTGAAAGTTTACACTTTTGTTTTTACTGATATTAGCTTTTATCAATTCAATATCTTTTTGATTCTTTTTAAGACTTCTAAAAAGATTCCAATAATACACAACGGTATAATCGTGATTGGTTGAACTTAATTCTGATAAAGTGCTTTTCGTTAGAAGGTTTTGCCAAAGACTCCTTTCGTTAGCGATGGTTTTGTTAGTATCGCGTGGGAAATAGGTTATTGGCCCTAAACCTTCAAGTGCTTTTAACAGCGAACCTCCACATTTGGGATCTTCAGAAGTTTCTTGAATTTTTAGGTAATATCCCTCTTTGTCATAAATGTATAATGAATTCGAAGAGAATCGTTTGATTTTTAAAAAGGCAGAATCTTTATATGCAAGGACTTTATCGGCATCAATTCCTAATTCCTTACCCCGCTTAAATATACTTTCGTCTGTTTCTAAACGAGGAGGATGCGATCCAGACAAAGCAAGAAGCACTCTATTGCACGAATAAAGAGTCATTGTGCCAACAAATACCAATAACAACAGGGCTCGTTTTTTCATAATTTGATGTATAAGGAAGGTGTCGGATTGCCCGACACCTTCTGGTTTACAATTTATTTTACATTAAAAGTTGTTTTCCAAACGCCTTTTGAATCGACGGAGCTCTTATATATGCCTTTAAGAATAGTCATGGATTGAACACCTAATTTTTTGCATATATAATCTGGTAAAACCAAGTTGGCCTCTACTTCAAAATCGGAGGTTGTAACTTTGTCGGCTAAGTAGGAAATTGTTAAGCTTGAAGGAGCGCTGTATTCTAAAATAAGTCCGCATTGTCCTATAGGTTGATTAAATAAGCCAGATACAGTCCGTGATTTATCAATGTCAATATCTAAATTAAGACATCCCAACCCGAAGCCGGTACAATCATACTTTTTACCTATTTTCCCAGTAACGGTAACTGTAACAGTTATTGTACAAGGCGAAGCGGGTTCGATGTAGTTTGTTTCAATGGAATAATACGGAAGATCTGCTTTTGCATTTTGGGTTAAGGCAATCATCATAAAAAATAAAATAGATGTTATTGTTTTCATAAAATTAAATAATAGGATTTATAAATAATAGATTACGCTTCCAGAAAAGGTGAGGCGAACGCTGCTGCCGGTGTATAACAATCTCCCGAAAATCATACACCCTTTTTTTATTAGCTCATAAATTGCAATGTGTTTATGCAAATGTAAATGCCGACAATTAAAGTCCTTTTGCGCCACACGCAAAACATTTTCGTCTCATGCAATTCAATCAAAATATCTTTTTTGTATTTTGCATTTACTATACATATATACATATACCTATTAATAGTATGAAGACCACAGACAAAATCCGCGAGATCCGCACACAAAAAAATTTATCGCAAGAGTATTTAGCTTCTTATTTAGGAGTAGACACCTCCAGTTATCACAGATTAGAACGCGGCGTTTCTCCATTATCAATTCAGCGTTTGGAAAAAATAGTTGAAGCATTAGACATGACACTTCCCGAATTGTTTTCTTTTGGGGAGCCAATTGTGCAGAGAAAGACACAGGATTTATTGATACTTCGTTTAGAAGATGAAGTCCGTTTTTTAAGGTCACAATTGCAAGATAAAATCAACTTCCCTTCAAATCAACATGCATCAAGACAAGCATACTCAAGTATAGATTCTACTATATTATCAAGACTTTAGGGCCTACTATAATTAAACATGTTACAATCAATCTAAACAAAATGCCGGTTCGTGTATATTTGAGGCATGATTGAACAGCAGTTTATAGGGATAATTCCCGCAAGATTTGCCAGTAGCCGTTTCCCAGGAAAGCCACTTGTGGAAATTAATGGAAAAACAATGATCCGCAGAGTTGTTGAACAGGCGCAACAAAGCACCTTGTTACAACGTGTTATTGTTGCAACCGACGATGTGCGCATTGAAAAAGAGGTTCGCTCATTTGGTGCGGAAGTATGGATGACATCGGCAGAACACCCGAGCGGAACCGATCGCTGTGCTGAAGTTATCAGGGTATTGGGATCGACTATTCGTGAGGATGCGGTAATTGTCAACATCCAAGGCGATGAACCTTTTATAGACCCTGCACAAATTGATATACTCTGTTCCTGTTTCCAAAATGCGGAAGTTGAATTAGGTACCTTGGTTCGACGATTTTCGAATACTGACGACATTTTAAATCCGAGTATGATTAAAGTGGTGCGCGATATTAATGGGTACGGGATTTATTTCAGTAGATTGCCCATTCCATTTGAAAGAGATGCCGCTGAAAACAAACCCCTCCAATTAGATGCGCACTTTCAACACATTGGGTTGTATGGATATCGCGCTTCAACGTTACTAAAAATCGCTGCATTGGAGACGTCTTTTTTAGAAAACACCGAAAAGCTAGAACAACTTCGCTGGATCGAAAACGGGTATAAAATCATTACTGCTATAAGTAATCATGAGAGTTGGAGCATTGATACACCCCATGATTTAAAAAAAATCCAAGAACGCTTTATCTGAAAAAAAGCGTGTTATATTTGCACAAATGGATCACGGAAAATTCTCCTTAGTCAATAAACAAGTTGCAAGCGTAGTTGCGGAGTTGTTGTATGTTCATGACTGCATCGTTTTGCCTGGATTTGGTGGATTGATTGGTAATTATGCATCTGCCCGTGTTCATCCAGTTTCGCATGTTTTCCAAATGCCATCCAAGCAATTGGCATTCAATCGGAACTTAAAAACCGACGATGGGTTGCTCGTTAATCAGTTTGCAAAAAACGGAAATATTTCTTTTGCAGAAGCCCGTACAACGCTTGTTGATTATGCAGACACCCTTAATGATAGGCTATTAGCTGGCGAGCGAGTGGATTGGGAGCATGTCGGACAATTTCACTCAGATATTGAGCGAAACTTTCAATTTAGAGCATTTACAACTCAGAATTTCCTGCCCGAATCCTTTGGATTATACACTCTTCAAGTAAGCCCAATTAACCGGGTACCTTCCCCAGATCGACGCCCTGAACATGTTTTTGTAAATCGTGAAATTGTTTCGCCAGTAAAGCAAAATCGGAGGCTTCCTATTCGTACTGCATTAAAAACAGTCCCATTTATTTTATTGGCAGTTTTGATTGGAGTCAATGCAATTCTTCCGGAAGGCAAAGGGATTTCAAAATCGGATTTTAGTATTTTCAGCAATATTGCATCTGCTCCAACTTTTGGCATTGGCTCTATCCATTCAAACAATTTGCCTGCAGTTAGAAAGGCCGTTGAAGTTATTACAGTAGAAACATTTAGTGCCGAAAGCGCTAAAATATTTATTGTTGCTGGATGTTATTCTACTGAACATAATGCGAATGGCATGGTCGATTATTTAAATGAGAAAGGGTTTAATTCTTTCGTTTTAGATCAGACTCCTGCCGGACTTTATCGTGTTGTTTATGGTAGTTATGCCAGTGTAAATGAAGCGAGCAATGAGTTAAATGCAATTAAAAAAGGGTTGAACGAGGAAGCATGGTTGCTCATCCGAT
>CALQJV010000104.1 GCA_943330985.1 Chitinophaga pinensis | reverse complement strand
TGCTATACTTGCAGATTTGCAAGGGCCTAAACTTCGCATTGGAGAGGTTGAGAATAATGGAGTTCAATTAGTAACCGGAAACGATTTAGTTATTACCACACAAAAAGCCATCGGGAATGCCGAACGTGTTTACATTACCTATCCACAATTTCCTCAGGATGTTCAAATTGGGGAAACGGTTTTGATTGATGATGGGAAGATTGTTCTTCAAGTGAAAGATACCAACAAAGACGATGAAGTAGTTTGTACGGTTATTCATGGTGGAGTTCTTTCATCAAAGAAAGGAGTGAATTTACCGAATACGAAAATTTCACTTCCCTGCTTAACGAAAAAGGATTTACAGGATTTGAATTTTGCTTTGGAGCATGATGTTGAATGGATCGGATTATCGTTTGTGCGCCGATCTTCGGATATTTTGGAGTTGAAAGGACATATTCAAAAAGCCAATAAAAATGCTCGTATTGTAGCGAAAATTGAAAAGCCTGAAGCCATCGATGAGATTGATGGCATTATTGCAAACACCGACGCAATTATGGTTGCTCGTGGCGATTTGGGAGTTGAAATTCCCATGGAAAATGTGCCATTAATTCAAAAAATGTTAGTGAAAAAATGTTTGGAAGCTTCCAAGCCCATCATCATTGCAACCCAAATGATGGAATCGATGATTACCAATTACAACGCTACACGAGCAGAAGTTGGTGATGTGGCAAACTCAGTGATGGATGGCGCAGATGCTGTGATGTTGAGCGGAGAAACTTCAGTTGGAGCTCATCCAGTTCGCGTTATTGAAACAGTTCAGAAAATTTTGGCACGTGTTGAAGGTTTTGAAGGAATTTACCACAAAGACCACAAGCAGAGCTCGCAAAAGTCGCGCATGATATCCGATGCTATTTGTTTTAATGCAGTTACTATGGCCGAACAAACCAATGCAACAGCCATTATTGCGATGACCCATTCGGGTTACACAGCCTTTCGTATTTCCAGTTTTCGTCCCAAAGCCAACATATACATTTTTACTGGAAATCGTGCGTTACTCAATACCTTAAGTTTAATTTGGGGCGTTCGAGGATTCTATTACGATAAAATGGTGAGCACCGATCATACTATTTCTGACATTAAAGATTTGCTTAAGAAACAAGGTTTTATTCGTCAAGACGATTTAATTATAAACGTAGCGAGTATTCCAATGCATGAATTTGGAAAATCGAATATGTTGAAAATAAGTTTTGTTGAATAAAGAAAATCTACTTCATTTGTTGAATGAATATTGAACTATTAAAAGAGATTTGTGAAATACCTGGAGCTCCGGGTTACGAACACCGCACAAACAGCAATATAGTTCAATCAACCCTATTCCTGCTTTGAATTCGATACCACCTATGCTTGGTAAATCGAAATATTAACTGTTAGAGTAACCGACATTAGCGGTATTCAAGGAATGTTAGCCCGATGGGTTATTGCCGTCGGTGATTGTTGCAATTCGACAAATTACATCAAGTGATAGAAATGGTTGAACGATCTGTTAGCATCGATTCAAATACTTAAATGCAGTATCGAGCAACTTGATGAGTGAAACTGGAGCTGGTAATTTTTAATCTCCCTTTAATTTAAATTGCAATCAGTTTGTTTTTTATCTTTGAAACGTCGAATAGAAACATAAAATTTCCAAAACCAAAATCATGAAACACACATTTTTAATAGTGATTTTAAGTGTATTTGCATTTAACGCATCAGCACAAAAATCAAATTTGATATTCTTTGCAGAGAATGGAGAACGTTTTACCATTGTAATGAATGGACTTCGTTACAACGAAACTCCACAGACTAATGTTCGCTTAACCGACCTAACACCATCTAATTATAAGGTAAAAGCCATCTTTGAAGATCCTGCTTTGGGAGTAGTTACTAAAACAATTTATTTAGATAATTACATGGAATATACATTCAACATTCGTCCTAAGAAACAAACGGATGTTGGAAAAACTGTGAAAAGAATGGGCAATCAAGTAGCTCGCGATTTAAACATGAAAGATTCTTCTGAAGTGAATAACGCCGATCCGAAGGAAACTTATGTGATGCGACTTTCTTCACAAACAGAGTTAGTCATTCCAGTTCAACAATACCAATCGGCACAACAATATTCACCTGCTACACAACAAGTTGTAGTTCAGCAACCAACATATACATCGGCCCCAACAGGAACCGTTCAACAAACTACCACTACTACCGTTCAGACAAATGGAATCCCTGTTCAAACCAATGTAGTTGCTCCAGTTGGTGGTATTAACATGAGTGTGAATGATCCTGATTTAGGTGTTAATTTTAACATGAATGTTGGTATTCCTATAGGTGGAACAGTTGTTAATTCTGGCGGAACAGTTCAACAAACTACAACCACCACAACGTACGGTACGCCAATTCAACAGCAACCTGTTGTAGTTCAACAACAGCAATATGTGATGCCTGGTTACAACGGAGCAATTGGTTGCCCTTGGCCGATGGATCAAAATGCATTTGGTGCGGCCATGAATACAATCAATGGTCAATCGTTCGAAGACAATAAGCTTCAAGTTGCAAAGCAAGCATTCTCGAGTAATTGCATGACATCATCGCAAGTGGGTCAAATCATGAAATTGTTTTCTTTCGAAGATTCTCGTATAGATTTTGCAAAATTTGCCTATGGACATACTTACGATTTAGGCAACTATTACCAAATTAATAGCGCTTTTACTTTTTCATCGAGTGTAGATGAATTGAATGATTTTATAGCGACTCAGCCTCGTCGCTAATAGCATTTCAAATTAATGTAAAGCCCCAGAGTTCATTGAGAATTTCGGGGCTTTTTATTTTGAAACGATTTTCCCAATTGTATGGAAAATGATTTTTAAATCTGTGAAAAAACCTTGCTCTGCCAAGTATTTTAGATTCAACTCCAACTTTGCCGGTAAAACATCTTCGATATAGGTTCTTTCTGGATTTTCTGATAGAGCCAAAAGTTCATTTTCGTTGGAATACTCAATGCTCGCATAATCGGTTATGCCAGGTTTTACAGAGAGTACTTTTAGTTGATCTGAGGTATATAGGTTTACATATTTTCGGACTTCTGGCCGAGGGCCTACGATGCTCATATCGCCCACTAGCACATTAATGAGTTGAGGCAGTTCATCGAGCTTGTATTTACGTATATAATACCCAATCCGTGTTACACGTGAATCTCTTCCTCCAATAGTGAGCAAACCTTTCTTGTCTGCACCGCTTTGCATGGTTCTGAATTTCCATAAACGAAAATCTACCCCATCTTTACCCACACGGACTTGACGATAAAATCCTCCTCCTGAAGATTCTAATTGAATGCATATCCAAAGAATCAATAGAATCGGAAATAATAAAATGATTCCGATTAGGGATGAAAAAATATCAAAACTGCGTTTAAGCATGTTGATTTGTAATGGTCGATTCAACTGCCGAAACAAGCGCCTCAACTACCCGATTCACTTGTTCGTTGGTCAAATCGATGTAAACGGGTAAGGAAATTTCACGACTAAAATTATCGTAGGTTATCGGATAGTTGGCAATCGAATATCCTTGTTCTTTGTAAAAACTCATCATCGGAACAGGTATAAAATGCACGTTCACGGAAACATCTTGATCGAATATTTTTTGCATGATGGCATCACGCTGAACTTCCGAAATTCCTCGTATTCTTAATGGGAATAAATGGTATGACGAAGTTTTGGAATCTGTTTCGAAAGGTGCAATTTCCGCCCAAACATATTTACTTAATGCGGATTTATAGGCATCGAATATTTCTTTTCTTCGAGGCAATGTGAACGATTCATAACGGCGAAGTTCAACTAAACCAATGGCCGCCATGATGTCGGTCATATTGCATTTATAACCCGGTTCTATAATGTCGTATTTCCAATTTCCTTTCTGCATTTTGGCGAGTGCATCTTTGTTTTGTCCATGCAGTGTTGAAATACAAAGTGCGTCGTAAATGGCTTTATTGTCGAACGGTTCGGGAAGGTTCAAAGCAATTGCACCACCTTCGGCAGTAGTGAGGTTTTTTACAGCATGAAAGGAAAATACAGATACATCAGTTAATGAGCCCGTCATTTTTCCATGATAACGAGCACCAATAGAATGAGCTGCATCCGAAAGCACCAAAATGCGACCAAGCTTTTCTTGGTTTTCGCCATTCGCCTTAAATTTTGCTTGTATCGTTTCTTTTCTCACCAAAGCATTGATCTCATCAAAATCACAAGGCATTCCGCCAAAATCTACGGGCATGATCACTTTGGTTCTCTCAGTTATCAAGTGCTCTATGCAAGAAGGATTGATATTAAAATCATCGGCTTTCACATCACAAAAGACGGGTCTTGCTCCAGTATGCATAACCACATTGGCAGTTGCTGAATAAGTATATGCAGGAACAATCACTTCGTCACCCGGTCCAACACCAAACCAACGAAGAATGATTTCAAGTCCGGCCGTTGCCGAATTCAAACACAGTGTATTCGGATTTCCATTATATGCACTGAGGTCTTTCTCAAATTGTTTGGTTCGAGGTCCTGTAGTAATCCATCCCGATTTTAAAGCGGCAACAACTTCATCAATAATTTCTTGGTCGATATGTGGGGGAGAGAAGGGGATCATGGTTCTTGATTTTGTGAAGAATTCATAAAAAGCAATGCATTTAAAAATGCAAAAAACAAATTGCCTGCTTGCGTTTCAAGCATGGACTCTACAAAGATATTAACTGCGAAAATAAATATAAAGCCAGCATATAATAGATTTCTATTGGAAATGGCATGCGATAATGGATAGAAAAGCATAACTAATAATCCAATAAAACCTAAAATGCCCAACGTAATAAACGTTTGCAAATATTGGTTATGTGCATTTAAATGTTCTTTGAAAGCTATGGTCATTCCATGAGTTTGGTAATGCTGCATCAAAGCATCATTCGCACTACCTGTTCCCGTTCCAGAGAAAAAATGCTGACTGATACATGCCTTGGATGCCTCCCAAACAGCCATGCGCGCTCCAGTACTATCGTCAGATTGATTATTGTTTTGAGATTTTAAATTAACAAAAACGCTCGTAAATCTTTGAGAGAATTCAGGGACAAAATAAAATAAAAAAATAAAAGACAGAACAAAAGTCCCAATGACCAAACCTGCGAGTTTAATTTTTCTATGTTCAAAAATCAATTCGTACAAGGAATATACACCAATAAGAATCAATACAAGGATTCCCGCTTTGGAAATTAAAAGGAGGGTTGATAATGCAAAAAGGGAAATGAATCCAACATTGAATAATTTTTTTTGAAACAACGGGTCCTTGACTTTAAGAATCATCCAAAAGGCAGTGCAAACATACATTGCCATATAACTCGGATG
>CALQJV010000103.1 GCA_943330985.1 Chitinophaga pinensis | reverse complement strand
GCCAAGTTTATTGCGCAAGTCGGCAATGGATGTTTCAACAAATGACGCCGGTGTCCAACTTGAATTGCAATGGCAGATATCGATGACAAAATTCGAAAGTAATGTTGCACCATCAACCGAATGCGTAACTTCTGGATGAAACTGAATGGCATAAAGTTTATCCGATTCATTTTCAAAAGCGGCAACTGGAATGTCTTCTGTTCCGGCAGTAAGTGTAAACCCGTCAGGAATGGAAGTTATGGTATCGCCATGCGACATCCAAACTTGCGACATATCGGGAATGTTTTTCAAAAGTCTACTTTCACTTAGCATTTGCAAATGCGAGCGACCGTATTCTCTGATAGAAGAACGTTCAACGTTACCACCCAATGTATCGGCAATATATTGAGCCCCATAACAAATTCCGAGAATTGGAATGTTGCCTCTGTATCTATTTAAATCAAATTCAAGACGATCTTCATTTCTAACAGAATAAGGACTTCCAGATAAAATAATCCCTTTTGTATGTTCATTAATTGGTGGGATTTTATTAAATGGATGAATTTCACAATAAACATTAAGCTCTCTTATTCTTCTGGCAATTAACTGAGTATACTGAGATCCAAAGTCAAGAATTAATAGTGTTTCTAGCATGTGCAAATATAGATTGCTTGGCTGTATGCATGAAAAATAATATTCAACATTTTAATTAATTTTATAAAAAATAGTATGATTTAAGCAACTTTAAAAATGAATAATAATTAATCACACGAAATCAAGTAATACATGGTTGGATTTTTCTTGGACTATCATCATTCATTAGAAATGGGCATTTTGAATTGCTTTGTTTTTAATGATAATAATCCGCTCGAAGGTGTACATTTACATGTAATGCCTAATTGACTTTTATCCATAAACGTTATTTATTTAAGATGTTGATTTTCATTGTTTCTTAATTAACAGCTGTTTGGATTATGTATTTATGTATTTATAGTCTTCTATTTCAAGTAAGATTCTAATTGGCTTTGTTTAAACTACCATTTCATTTCTTCCGTATCGTAACAAATTTTATACGATGAACTTAAATTTACTAAAATGATTCTTGAACAATTAAGTTGGACCACATTCCATAAATGGCAAACGAAACTCATACAAACAACAGATAATTTTAAACCACAATTGGTTTTTGTTTTTGGCTCTCGAAAGGTTTTATCAGATATAGAACTTATAAAAGAGCTTCAAGCGCGTTATCCACTTTCACAATTAATCGGATGTTCAACTTCAGGTGAAATCATAGGGACTGAAGTTAACGATGATAGTTTGGCTGTTACTGCTGTTTTCTTTGAGAAGACATCACTCCAGTTTTCATTTCTCGATGTGCAAGAGTCTATTGATAGTTTCAAAATCGCTAGTCAATTGTTATCTCCTCTATTAAATAATTCACTTCGTCATTTATTTGTGCTATCGGACGGCTTAAATGTAAATGGGTCGGAACTAGTTAGAGGCTTCAGAGAAATGCTTCCTGATTCAGTCAGTTTAACTGGAGGATTGGCTGGAGATGGATCCGATTTCATAGAAACTTTTGTTTTTGATGAACATGGTTTCCCAAAAACTAAATTAATTGCAGCCATTGGTTTTTATGGCGATTCTATTCAAATTGGTTATGGTTCTTTTGGAGGATGGGATAGTTTCGGGATTGATCGAAAAATTACGAAAAGCAAAGAAAATGTACTTTTCGAAATTGATGGAGTTCCTGCCTTGGAGTTGTATAAATCCTTCCTTGGCGATAAAGCATCTGAACTTCCTGGATCAGGCTTGTTATTCCCATTGAGTTTAAGAACTGAATACGATCAAACTCCTGTAGTTAGAACGATACTTTCAATTAACGAAATGGATCAAAGTATAACATTTGCTGGTGATATGGTAGAAGGCGCTTATGTGAAATTCATGAAAGCCAACGTTGATCGATTAATTAACGGATCCATTAAAGCCGCTCAAACGAGTATTGAGAATAGTCATGATATATTACCCGAATTTGCTTTATTGATTTCGTGCGTTGGACGAAAGCTAGTGCTAAAGCAATTGGTTGAAGAAGAGGTTGAAGCAGCAAGCCAAATCCTTGGAAAGGAAACAGTTATTACAGGGTTTTATTCGTATGGTGAAATCTCCCCTTTTTCCAACGGCGCTCAATGCGAATTACATAATCAAACGATGACTATTACTACATTTTCAGAAAGCTGATTATGCAAAACTTCCACAGATTACTAACTCGTCAACTTAAAAAGAACGTTCCTGATGAGATAGCTGAAATGCCTGAAATGCAGGATTTTTTTGAGACCGTTAATTTGGCATACCTCGATTTTGATCGCGATCACGATCAGATTGAGCTCACCTTGGAAATAAGTTCGAATGAACTTTTTAAATCCAATCAGTTGCTAAATCAATTAAATGAAGATTTAGAAGAAAAGGTCAAAACAAGAACGTTAGAATTGGAAGAAGCGCTCGGTGTTCTTTTGCACGAAAAACAAGAACGTGAAAAACAAAATGCAAAACAGGCTTATACCGATTATCTCTTAAGAGTTTCGAATGAAGCAATTGGAGATGTAATTACGCAATCCAATCTCGATTTGGGTATTAAAAATGCGTTCGAATCAATTGCAAAGATTGGAGATATCGATTCAATTCATTTGTATTACAATGGAGATTCTCATTTAAAACAGGATGGTTTTAAATTGCATTCATATTGGATTGAGAACCCTTCATCTGATTATCATTCGGCTATTCAAATGCGAATTCATTCATTATTAAATGAAAAAGATGCTTCTTTTATTCTTGAATTAAATTCGGGTAAATCGGTTTTAATTTCAAATTTATTTGAGGAAAGAAAAAATTCAGATTCTAATCTTAGTAATGAAGTAAATCAACTCGACTTTCTTTTTCTGCCCATCTTTATTGGGAAGACATTAATAGCTGTTTCTGTTTTTGTTAAAAAAAGAGAGCTTATCTGGGAGCCCGTTCATGAAACAATACTAATAAATTTATCAAATTCCATAGGAAATTTAATTAATCAAAAAGAAACGGAGATTGAGATTAATAACAGCAGAATCGGATTATTAGAAGCGCAGAAATTCTCAAGGATAGCAAGCTTTTCAATCGATTTTATGCGAAAAATATGTTCGTTTACTGAACATGCTTCCATGTTATTAAATGTTGATTCCAAAGAACTTGTATTTGATGACGGATTGGTTCATCGGTTGAGAAGGAATGTACATCCTGAAGATCTTACTTTAATCGATAACTTTTGGCAACAGGCTATGATTGAACGAAAAGAAATTCGTCTCGATTTTAGAATTCTTCTTGATGAAAATCAGATTCAATACTTGAATTGGAATATGCAACCTGAATTTAGCGAATCGGGTGAGTTGATTTATGTTCGGGGAACTCTTCAAGATATTACCGAAAGAAAGTTGTTAGAAGATAAAGCATCTACTGCAAAGCTGATTATTGAGAATAGTCCTGCTGTTTTATTTAGATGGAAAATTGCTGAAAATTGGCCTGTATTATATGTATCAAGCAACATAAGTCACTTTGGTTATTCCGAAGATGATTTCATGTCTCAACGCATTCAATATTCAGACATCATTCACTTCGAAGATTTGAAAAGAGTGGCCGATGAGGAGGCGGAAATGAAGTTAACAGAAACATTAAATTATTCCCAAGAATATCGGATTGTAACGGGTTATGGAGAAACTAGATGGGTAGAAGATCAAACCATGGTGGTTTGCGATGATTTTGGGAATGCCTTGTATCACCAAGGAATTATCATAGATATTACGGAAGAGAAAATTGCCAAGTTTGCATTGCAAGAAAGCGAACAGCGTTTCCGATCCTTGGTTCAAAATTCGACCGATATAACTACCATTTTAGAATTGGATGGTACAATACGATACGAAAGCCCAATCTTTTATAGAATGTTTGGCTATTCACCAGATGATATTCTAGGTGAAAATGTATTTGGATTTATTCATGAGGATGATATTCACGAAGTGCAGGATATTTTTGCGGAACTCAAAAACACTAAGCAGCAAACAAATCCCATAACATTTAGATTTCGAAATAAACAAGGTGTTTGGAAGTATTTAGAGGCTATTGGAATTAATTTAATGGAACTTCCAGCGGTTTCTGGATTGGTTATAAACTCGAGAGATATTACCGAACGTATTGATAATGAAAAACAATTAAAGGAGTATGCTACTTCCTTAGAAAAAATAAATCTAGAACTGGATCAATTCGCATATATTGTTTCGCATGATTTAAAAGCACCGCTTCGCGCAATAAACAATCTGTCAACGTGGATTGAAGAAGACATCCAGGAAAATATTCAACCCGAAACACAAAAGAATTTCTCAATGCTTCGTGGTAGGATTCAACGAATGGAAATGCTTATAAATGGAATTTTGCAGTATTCAAGAGCCGGCAGAATGAAATCAGAATCTATCTCTATTGATATGAATCTATTCATTAAAGATGTGATTTCCAATTTAGCACCCCCCGAGAATTTCAAAATCAAAATACAAAGTAAATTGCCAACTATTGACGCAGAAAAAGTTGTTTTGGATCAGGTGTTTTCCAATTTAATAAGTAATGCCATAAAATACAACGATAGCCCAAATCCGACTATTCAAATTGGTTATGAAAACCAAGGAAGTGAGCATTGTTTTTTTGTTCAAGACAATGGACCCGGAATAGAAGAACAGTTTCATGATAAGATTTTTGCAATTTTTCAAACCCTCAATGCTCGTGATTCTATTGAAAGTACTGGAGTTGGTTTGTCTATTGTGAAGAAAATTATTGATGAAAAAGGAGGGCGTGTTTGGGTAGAAAGCGCATTGGGAAAAGGTTCGAAATTTATTTTCACACTTCCTCGAACAGATTTGATAAATAATTGATTTTTCATGAGTTTGTAATTAAAAAATTCTCATTATTGACTATCAAAAAACACCGGGCAAAATGATTGAAAAAACTGTTAATATTCTCCTTGTTGAAGACGATGAGGTAGATGTAATGAACGTAAAACGAGCTTTCCAAAAGAATAATCTGACTAATCCAATTTTTCATGCGGGCAATGGAATCGAAGCATTACAAATGCTAAGAGGAGAAACAGGCAAAGAACAAATCCCAATGCCACGAATTATCTTATTAGACTTAAACATGCCTAGAATGGGAGGAATTGAATTCTTACATGAGCTCCGTAAAGACGATCATTTAAAAAATATCAGTGTGTTTGTCATGTCTACTTCTAATGAAGATAAAGACAAGGTTGATGCTTATAATTTGAATGTTGCTGGCTATATTTTAAAGCCATTGTCGATGGAAAGTTTTGTAAGTGCCGTTTCAATTTTAAAAAATTATTGGACTTTGTGTGAATATCCTCATTAGG
>CALQJV010000102.1 GCA_943330985.1 Chitinophaga pinensis | reverse complement strand
TCAATTGTGTGCATATTGATCGATCCACCAGTTTGTTATGCGAATAAATTCTGCGGGGTTTTCGGCGTGCAACCAATGTCCTGCGCCTTGCATAATTTGAAATTCGGCGTTGGGGAAGAAGCTAAGTATGTCGGAATAGTCCGAT
The DNA here is from genome assembly GCA_943330985.1 of Chitinophaga pinensis. The sequence continues at coordinate 5,291 of CALQJV010000102.1, read as the reverse complement.
GGAATGATGTAATCACTTTTCCCTCCATGAAAAAAAAGGGTTGAAGTTGTGCAAATTCCGGAGGGTAATTGTTCTCCAATATGATCTATTTCTTCAGTGATAACAGGTAAATTAAATCGCCAGGAAAATCTGCCTTCATTATTTCGATACAAATTTTTTAAAAGAAATTGCCGAGTTTCCGAATTAGGAATTAATTGCGAAAGCTCATTTTCTGCATCTGTTCGAGAAGTTAAGGAACCTAAATCCAACTGATTTAAACCTTGTAAAATTTTTTGATGATGTGGTTTATAAAAACGCGGCCCAATATCTGCGATAATCAATTTTTGGAGTCTTTCAGGATATTTGAGTGCAAAAAGCATGGCTACTTTACCTCCCATACTATGTCCTATTAGATGCATCTTTTGAATTCCAAGATGATCAATCGTTTCCAGTAAATCATCCGCCATCACATCGTAGTTCATTTCATTATGATGCCCCGATTGTCCATGGTTCCTTAAATCAAGCGTGTAAACTGTGAATTGCTCCCCAAGTTTTCGAGCAATACTTGTCCAATTATCGCTCTGCCCAAATAATCCGTGAAGAATTATTAATGGTTCTCCCGATCCAAAATGTCTTTCAAACAGTATCATTCAGTTGCCTTAAATAAAGTTGAACCGTGTTTTCCAAACCCAAATAAAGCGCTTCCGAAATTAATGCATGTCCGATAGATACTTCCAAAAGGTGCGGTACATGTTGAAAAAAATACCGAAGATTCTGACTATTCAAATCGTGACCAGCATTTATTCCTAAACCCAGAGAATGTGCGCGAATTGCAGCTTCGTGGTATGGTGCAACGGCAGCCTCTTTATTTTTATGATATTGAACAGCATAATTTTCGGTGTACAACTCAATGCGTTCAGTTCCTGTTTCAGCTGCTGAGTCATACTGAATTAGTTCTGTCCCCATAAAGATAGAAGCTCGAATTCCGTGCGAATGGAGTTCTGCAACAATTTCTTTTAAGAACCCTTTATGTTGAATTGTATCCCAACCCGCGTTTGATGTTATTGCTTCGGGAGCATCAGGAACTAACGTAACTTGATGAGGTTTTACCTTGCATACCAAATCCATGAATTGGCGAGTCGGGAAGCCTTCTACATTCAATTCAGTTGTCAGTATGGGTTTTAACATTTCTACATCACGGTATGTTGCATGTCTATGGTCGGGTCGGGGATGTAAAGTAATTCCCTGCCCCCCAAATCGTTCTATATTTAACGCCGCTTCAATTATATCTGGATAATTTGAGCCACGCGAATTGCGAATTAGCGCAATCTTGTTAATATTGACACTCAATAAGGCCATACTTAAATAAATATTCGGTAAAACTACGAAATGCCTCGATGTTCAACCGACTTGAATAAAAAAACCATAGGTTTGCTCGTCAATGAAACAAATAAGCAAGGAATTCGTTATCTAAAATAGATTATGAAAATATGTTAGCAAGGGAACTAATAACGGATGTAATTCCACCACTTAAGACTTCCGATAGCGGTATTAAAGCGCTTCATTGGATGGATGAGTTTCGTGTTTCTCATTTGCCCATTGTAAATAATTCTGAATTCCTCGGACTTGTAACCGATACCGATATTCTTGATTTGAATGCTCCAGAAGAGGCGTTAGGAAATCATCCCTTATCGATGATTCGTCCGTTTGTTTATGAATCGGAACATATTTTTGAAGTACTTAAAATGGTTGCCCGAATGAATCTAAGCCTTGTTCCAGTTTTAGATGCGGATAATAATTACCTCGGAAACATAAGTCTACGAACGCTTGTAGAACGATTCGCTGAAACGGCAGCAGTTTTAAATCCCGGTGGAATTATCGTGTTAGAACTAAATCAAAATGATTATTCTCTTTCACAAATTGCCCGCATTGTTGAAGAAAACGACACTAAAATATTAAGTCTTTCAATAAATAACGATCCCGATTCTACACAATTGGAGTTAACAATTAAATTGAATCGCGAAGACATTCGATCAATAATTGCTTCGTTCAATCGATATAATATTACAGTTAAAGCAACTTTTCAGCAAAGTGAGTTTTCAGAAGATACTCGAAATCGTTTCGATATGTTTATGAATTACATCAATATGTAATCGAAAACGGCTGCTTGTTTTTATTGAGCTGTCTTTTAATCATTTGAATTACCTTAGTCCTACATTTAAAAATTTATGCAGATAGCCATTTTTGGCCGTTCTTTTAATGAAGGTCGATCTACCGTAATCAAAGAGTTGTATTGCAGTTTACACGAAAATGGGGTTGACCTTTTAGTTTTCGAACCGTTCTTTCATGCTACTGCTTCACTATTTCCCGAAAGCGCCATTGTTCGCACATTCAATAAACCAGAAGAGCTCACCAGCAAAACATCCTGTTTAATGACCATTGGCGGCGATGGTACATTACTAGAAGCATTAACATTTATTCGTAATTCCGATATCCCCGTTCTTGGAATTAACACAGGTAGACTTGGATTTTTAACTGGATTTTCGCAGGAAGAAATTCAGCTTGCTGTGCAAATGGCAATCAAGCAAGATTATTTCATCGACAATCGCACATTGCTTCAATTGGAAATGAATGGCAATCCCTTTCTAGATTTTCCTTTCGCGCTGAATGATATCACATTGCATAAAAAAGACAGCTCCACAATGATTACCGTTCATGTGAAACTAAACGGCGATCATTTAAATTCATATTGGGCCGATGGATTAATCGTCGCCTCTCCAACAGGATCAACGGGTTATTCATTGAGTTGTGGCGGACCTATCCTGATGCCAGAATCTCCCAGTTTTGTTATTACACCAATTGCTCCCCATAATTTAAATGTTCGCCCGCTTGTAATAACAGACCAGCATCAACTTTCTTTTGACATTGAAGTTCGTGGAAAAAATTTCATGCTTTCGCTCGATTCAAGGTCAGTATCTTTGCCAGCCCGCTCAAAAATCATCATTAAAAAAGCCCCTTTCTGCATAAAGCTTGCTCGCAAACCAGATCAATCGTTCTTGAAAACACTCAGAGAAAAACTCATGTGGGGAAGTGATAGACGTAATTGATTTCTAAACATTCTCAACCATTACAAAAAATGTTCGTTTTCTCAAACCAATTTTGGTATATTTGCGCGTAATGCCAAAAAATATTTTCAGATGAGAAAGCTATATATTTTACTTGTATTTCTCTTGCTTCTATCCTTATCCGCAAATGCACAGCGTAAAGGGAAGGGGCGATTTTTGGATCGTTGCGAAACTTCTTATGGTTTAGGATTTACCAATTTTCTTGGAGAACTTGGGGGAGCGGATCAAATTGGAACGAACGGTTTACGAGATTTAGAGTTTGTTTTAACTCGACCTGCTGCTCATCTTGGTTTCCGTTACCGTGTTAATCCTATTTTGTCTTTTAAGTTGAATGTTAGCTATGGTCGGGTTACTGGTAGAGATAGTTTAACAAGGGAAATATTTAGAAGAAACAGAAATTTAAGCTTCCGTTCAAATATTTTTGAAACATCATTTCAAACCGAAATTTCAATTTTGCAATTAAAGTCAACGAAAAGTCGATACAAACTTCAAGGCGTAAGAGGAAAATCAGGTATCGATATTAATGTATATCTTTTTGCTGGTGTTGGTGGTTTTTATTTCAATCCGAAAGCATACTACGGAGGGAAATGGTGGTCACTTCAACCACTGGGTACTGAAGGTCAAGGAATAGCAGAATCCAGAACACCCTATAAACGGTTTCAGGCTTGTTTCCCATTTGGAATGGGATTCCGTGTTCCTCTTCAAGATAAAAATTGGACAATTGGATTTGAATACGGAATTCGTTTAACAACTACCGATTATATTGATGATGCAAGTACAACGTATTTTTCTCCAACCCTTATCGAGAAAACTTATGGTCCTGTAGCTGCCGCACTTTCTAATCGCGCCAATTCTCAGTCACCAGACTATATTAAAGGATCAGCTGTTACTGGACAACAACGAGGAGACCCTACCGATAGAGATTCCTATATGCTTGGTATGATTACATTAACATATCGATTAAAATCAGGAAAATCAGTGCTTCCAAAATTCAGATAACATTTTGTCGTTATTGGGTGTATATATCACAAAATGGTTCGTAGTTTAATTACATTTATTTTCCTTCTCAGCGTTTGTTATCATGCGAATTCTCAGGTTTACAAGAAACATTCTGAGCTTGGTTTGTATGGAGGCGTTTCCTATTATTTAGGAGATCTTAATCCAGCGAAACAGTTCTTCATGGTTCGACCAGGTGTTGGTTTAGTGTATCGGTACAATCCGAGCCGAAGATTCACTTGGCAATTTCATGGAATCTATAGCAGTGTTCAAGCATACGATTCACTTGCGAATAATGATTTTCAGGTAACTCGAAATTTATCATTCCGATCTAGAATTATTGAAGTTGCAGGCTCATTACAGTTTAACTTTTTCGATTATGAAATTGGGAATTCCGAAACACCCGCAACACCCTACATTTTTGCTGGTTTAGCACTTTATAATTTCAATCCCACTGCCGAAATGGATGGCGATTGGGTAGAACTTCGTCCGCTTGGAACTGAAGGTCAAGGGTCTAGTTTGAAATCAGCACCTAAACCCTATTCACTTTTGGGTTTATCGATTCCATTTGGAATGGGATTTAAATTTCACGCTATGGGACGCTTAGGAGTTAGCATCGAGTGGGGGATGAGAAAAACCTATACCGATTATTTGGATGATGTGAGTACGACCTATGTTCAGCAAGATGTTTTGTATGCCAATAAAGGTCTTGAATCAGCCCTTTTTGCCGATCGATCTATTGTAAATCCTGTAGATTCAAATATAAATAGGCAACGAGGAAATTCTACAACAAACGACTGGTATTCCTTTGCAGGAGTTACATTGACCTATAAATTATCCTCCGGAAAATCGGAGTGTGCAGCATACAAGTAAAGGCCTATATTTGCGCCTTTATCCCCTATCAAATTAACAATTGCCAAATTCTCTAATGGCCCAAAAAGAAGAAATAAACCTTCAGAATTTACCTAAACACAGTGCTGTTATAATGGACGGAAATGGACGTTGGGCAAAAATGCAAGGAAAGCTTCGCACCTTTGGACATGAAAGTGGCGTTAAAGCAGTTAGAGAAACGGTTGAAGCATGTGCTGAGTTAGGTGTTTCCTATTTAACCATGTATGCCTTTTCAACAGAAAATTGGAATCGGCCAAAATATGAAATTAATGCACTAATGACTTTGTTGGTTAGTACAAT
>CALQJV010000101.1 GCA_943330985.1 Chitinophaga pinensis | reverse complement strand
GGCTCCATCAATTCGTGTTTTAATGGTTGCCAGTTCAGCTGTCCACCTTCCTTCCAAATCGCCGTTGAGTGCCGAAACAATTCCCTCAATTGGCACTTCGCTATCGAGAATGTTGGTGAAAGGTATTACGATCCCGGCAGCTTTAACTGGATTTGAATTTCCAAACCATATCCACCCATTTGTAGAAACACCACATTGGGTGTATGATTGACCATTAAAATTAAAAGAGAATCCGAGTGATTGATTGGGGAAAATATCTTCGTCAGTAGGCGATAGTTGATTGATGTTTGCTGGTTGGGCAGAGCCACTAGCTAAAATTATTGTTGGATTTGTTGAAGCTATTGCTTGATAAGGAATATTGGAAGAATACGAGAAACCGTATCCGCATGCCACTTGACTATAAATGGCGCGACTAATAAGGACGAAAAAGAAGAATAGAATTTGGAAGTAAGGCTTCTTCAAAACTGTTTTTTATAGGAAATACAATGATTCTCATATACCTATAATTTAAACAAAAGTTACAAAGAACTTAGATAAAAATAAAAAGGGGCCGAAGCCCCTTTTTATTTCACAAACCACCAATTGAATTCTGTAAATCTACCAAAAAACAGAAAATTGGCATAGGTTATTTATTACAATAACCTCAACAAAGGTATATAAATTGAATTGATTTTTTGAAACATAAGTAGTTTAATTTGCTAGAGATTTATTTTTTTAATACTCGAATATTCACTGTTCCATTCATCGTTTCGAAATGGAGAAAATACATGCCAGCGGGAAGATTGCTTGTAGGCAAAATAAAATTAGAAAGCTCATTTATTTCTTGAGCGTTTTGATAAACAACACGTCCTGAAATGTCGCGCAATATTAATCCGCTAATTGATGAAGAAGAGCCGTGTTGAGTAATAATAAAATCCTCAGATGAAGGATTGGGACTAACCGAGAAATTCGTTGATTCATCCAAATCTTGAATTCCAACATAGGTTACAATAATTGTTTTAGTGATAGTATCTGAGCTACATGGATTACTTGCAATGAGTGTAATTTGGTAGGGGCCACTATCTGGAAAAGTAAAAGATGGATTTGCTAAAGGAGACGCCCCTAAGCTTCCAAAAATCCACTCGTATTCAAGTCCATTTTGTGAACTATTATCAAAAGTTATGGCATAACCACTTGTTTGTGTATAGGTAAAGTTAGCAACAGGAAACTGGGCTTGAATAACCTCCACCAAAGCAGATTCACCGGGACAACCATTTGCATCCGTTCCAGAAACAGAGTAAAAACCAGGTAAACTAACTGTAATTTCTTGCCCAATAGCTCCGTTTGACCAAGTGTAATTGAAGAATCCAACATCCGCTGTAAGCGTAGCAGGAACATTGTCGCAAATGGCTGAAATACTAGGGGAAACTGGAATATTTACTGAAGAACCATTCTGCACAATTACGGGCGATGAAGTGACGATGCAGCCTTGGGCATCGGTTGCAGTAACAGAATATGAGCCGGGGCTTGTAACGGAATTACTCACTCCAATATGACTATCGGACCAATTGTAAGTTACAAACCCAGAACTTGCGGTTAAGGTCGCTGGGTCGCTGCAAATTGTAATAGGACTTGCAGGTGAAATTGAAATTGCTGCAGGTATAGTTTCAATAAACACCAAAGGATTAGATGCTGCAGGGCATCCATTAATGTCTGTACCTACCACCGAAATCGAAGAAGCCGAACTTACTACAATTACTGCAGTTCCTGCTTGTTGATTCGACCAAACTAGATCGAAAAAATCACCAACAACACTCACTGTTATCGGTCCATTACATAAGTTAAGCGCATTAGGTGAATAGGTTACAGGAATATTTACAACATTTGTTAATGTAACAGCCCAAGATTGCGATGTTGTTGTTCCGCAATTGTTAGTGACTGAAGCCTGAAAATAAGTCGTTTGGGTTAATGGATTGGTTGTTAGCGTTGCATTATTTGCTCCTAGAATTGGAGTGAAATTTACATTGTTTGTGGAACTCAGCCATTGTATTTGTCCAGCACTTCCATCAAAAAATAAAAATGCTACACCACCTGCACATATTGAGGAATAGGAATCTGGTGAAATGGATGCTGTTGGGCTTCCGGCCACTTCAATATTTACTACACTTGGACTCCCTATTGTATTTGGATTGCTTGCAATAACGCGAATTTGATATAGCGTTCCTGGTATTGTTCCCATTGGGATAGTTGCATTAATGACACCCGATGTTCCCGATCCATTTAAAGTACCAATTGAAATTGGTGAAGTAAATAAACCAAACGAATTAGATAGCTGAGCTGTGTATACATTGCTAGAGCTAAAAGTCCCAGAAGCAGAAAATGGAACTGAAATTGGTTGACCTGGGCAATAAGGGCCTAATAATATAGGGTCCGTATTTATGGTATTTATTGTTGAAGGTGAACTTGAAATTTGGAAGTCATCAATTCCAAATGCAGGATCGGTAGGAGAAACAAATAAATTTGACGTGTTTACAAAGTTGAATCCGATCATTAAACTCGCTTGGTTATCTAAAACCGAATTTTGAATTGTGGTTTGAATCCAATTACTCTGATTCGCATATTCGTTTATTATTCCAAGAGTGGACCATGTTGAACCATTATCTATACTGTAATAAACTTCACCGTAGGCAACAGCGGAAGCTCCAGAACACAACCACCAGAAACTAACTTCTACATTGCTTTGGCCAACTGTATTAATACTGTTAGACATACGAGCAAAGTAATTTTCTGGGGGATTGCACCCGAAAATATCTGCTGCGGCAAAATGACAATTATCAACTGAAGAGCTTAGACCATCTTGCGAAGTAATATGAAGATAACTACTCTGTGGATTTGAAGTAATTGCTATTGGCTGATCGGGAGTTGCTGATAAAGGAACAGATGAGGGAAATGGGCAAAATACATTTACATCGCCTCCCAGATAGGAATTATTAACTACCCATAAATTCTTTCCTGAAATAGTACCTCCTTGATCATTTGTATTAAGAAAAAATGAATTGGTAAAACTCTCAAAATTCTCTTCGAACAAAATGGTTTGTGATTGAAGGGCGTTAATTGAAAATGCAAGTAAAATAAGGACGTATAGTTTTCTCATATCAAAGGGATTCTGACAAATTTACACATTTGAATGGTATAGAAAAATATGTATGCTATATTGTTATTCAGAATTCGGCAATAACGAGTTTCTTGAAATTAAAGATTGAAGATTATTCAATCTCCGTTTCATGAATTCTTAATTTAGACCCATGGTTACGAAACAAAAACATGTTGATTTTTTAATTATCGGATCTGGAATCGCTGGGCTATGTTATGCCTTAAAAGTAGCCCAATCGGGAAGGGTTTGCATGATAACCAAAAGCGACGAAGATGAATCGAACACCAAATATGCTCAAGGTGGAATTGCTGCTGTAACCTATTCACCCGATTCATTTGATAAACATATTCAAGATACGTTAATTGCTGGAGATGGATTGTGTGATGAGAAAATTGTGAGGTTGGTTATTACAGAGGCACCTGAGCGGATCCAAGAACTCATTGAATGGGGTGCACAATTCGACAAGAATACTCGCGGAGAGTTTGATCTTGGTAAAGAAGGCGGTCATTCTGAAAACCGCATTTTACATCATAAAGACAATACCGGATTTGAAATCGAGCGGGCATTAATTGAGCAGGTTCATGCCCATCCAAACATTGAAATATTAGATCATCATTTTGCTGTTGAAATTATAACAGAGCACCATCTTGGTCATTATGTAAACAGTTCAACACCCAATATTCATTGTTATGGTGTTTATGCATTGAATTTAAAAACAGGAAATACCGATGTTATTTTATCTAAAATTACATTAATGGCATCGGGCGGCGCAGGAAACGTTTATGCAAGTTCAACAAATCCTCGAATTGCAACAGGCGATGGGGTTGCCATGGTTTATCGCGCAAAAGGAAAGGTGAGCAACATGGAATTTATTCAGTTTCATCCTACTGCACTTTACCAACCAGGTGTTCAACCTGCATTTTTAATTACAGAAGCTATGCGCGGTGTTGGAGCTATTCTTCGGAACAGTGAGGGGATCGATTTTATGCCATTATACGATCAACGTGCTTCGCTTGCTCCTCGCGATATTGTTGCTAGAGCTATTGATAATGAATTAAAAGTGCGTGGTGATGAATGTGTGTTTTTGGATTGTCGTCATCTTAATCAAACCGATTTATTGAATCATTTCCCTAACATCATTGAGAAATGTAAAACGCTTGGAATTGACCTCTCAAAAGATATGATTCCGGTTGTTCCGGCTTGTCATTATATGTGTGGTGGAATTGACGTTGACGAACACGCCCAAACAAGCATTCAAAATTTGTTGGCTGCAGGCGAATGTTCATCTACGGGACTTCATGGTGCAAACCGCCTAGCTTCCAATTCTTTATTAGAAGCTTTGGTTTACGCGCATCGTGCTGCGCAAACAGCCATTTCATTATTCTCAACTTCCCCAGTTACTGAAAACATTCCTGTATGGGATATTAAAGGGACGGTAGTTCAAGAAGAAATGGTATTGATTACGCAAAACGTGCGGGAACTTCAATCCATTATGAGCAGTTATGTTGGCATTGTAAGAAGTAACATCCGCCTTCAACGTGCCTTAGACCGATTGCAAATTCTTCACCGCGAAACAGAAAGTATGTACAAAAGAACAACACTTTCTCCCCAGCTTTGCGAATTAAGAAACCTGATTTTAGTCGCTTATTTAATTATTAAATCCGCTCGTTTAAGAAAAGAGAGTAAGGGATTACATTACTCTATCGACTACCCCACTTTGGGAGAAAAACGTTTTCGTTAAGTTGAAATTGGATTCTATCAATTAACGAAAAATGGTGATTGTGCCATTCATCATTTTATCTTCATTCAACAAACTTCTCGCTGTCAACTTCCAAACATACACATCCGATTGAACGCTCTGTGGGTCCCAACCTATATTTGGATTATCAGTAAAAAAAACCTCTTCTCCCAAACGATTGAATATTCTGAAATCGAAGCCCTTTAATTTGTAACCAGTGCAAATAGGTTTAAAAATATCATTTAATCCATCGTTGTTTGGAGTAAATCCAGTTGGCACATAGATTTGAAAATCATCAACAACCTGAATATTTTTCCGAATCGTTGCTTCGCATCCTTGTTCGGTGATTACCGAAAAATCAACATAAAATATTCCAGTATCAGGCATCGAAACTAAAACGGTATCGCCCGTATAAGTGCCTAATGGATTTATCGTCCAAGTTTCGTTTTGTCCGCCAGCTGTTTGACTAATAAGACGAATTTCTGGGTTAGACAATGTTGTTATGGAAGGATTCACTGAAATGGAAACATCGGGGCGTTTAAGAATCTCAATGAAATCGATTTCCAAACTATCTCC
>CALQJV010000100.1 GCA_943330985.1 Chitinophaga pinensis | reverse complement strand
GTAGGTCCTTCGTTGTATGCAGGAATTACAATAGAAAGTATATGATTTGCCATGACATGAAAAATGGGTAAGTTACTTATATCGCACCGCTCAACCACCTACCCTTGCTACCTTCCGGTCCTGGGGGATTTCAGCAGGAGCTGGTCGTATAAGACTTACCCAGCGCAAAAATAGAAAAATGAACGGATGAATTGTGAATTTGTATGATTTTTTTTGAAAAATGTTTGCTGCTAAATCATAAAGCAGTAAACAGCAGATTTATCCAATATCCAATGAATAAATCGAGCTAGAATTTATTCGGAAAAATATTGCTCTTGAAGAGTTAAGCAGCTTCCTTGATGCGATTGCCTTCGAGAATATGTTTGGGGACTTCACGGATATCCCAAACAATGCGAAAAAATCCAAGAATTCGAATCACATAATACGTGATATCTATTTCCCACCAAAAGAAACCTTGGCGAGCAGTACTTTGATAATAATGGTGGTTATTATGCCAGCCTTCGCCTAAGGTGATTAATGCTAAAACAATGCTATTGCGACTGTCATCGTCGGTATTGTAACGACGTTTGCCAATTTCGTGCATGAGCGAATTGATGGTGAATGTTCCATGATATAATACAACTGTGCTTAAGAAAAAGCCAATGAGAAGGGTGCTAAGACCGGCTTGAAAATCGAGAATCCCAGAACCATTCACCATGTTGCCAAGAAAGAGTGTAAACGCCATTAATGAAGCAGCCGGAACCCAATGGAATTTATTTAACCAAACAAGCTCTGGAAATTTGGCCAAATCTTTAATCAGGTCATAACGTGTTTCTTTGTAATTTTTCCCTACAATCCAACCCACATGCGCATACCAAAACCCAAACAATTTAGCTGAATGTGGATCTTCCAAAGTATCACTGTTTTTATGATGAATGCGGTGATTTGCAGCCCACCAAAGTGCTCCTTTTTGCATACTTGTTTGTGCAAAAAACGCCAGTAAAAACTGAAACACGCGTGATGTTTTGAATGTTCTGTGCGAAAAATACCGATGATACCCAGCTGTAATAAAAAACATTCGAATTAAATAAAGCGCCAATGCCAAAGCCCAGTCGAATGAAAAAGTTCCTGTAAAAATTGCGAATAAGGGTACAAAATGAATTCCTATGAACCCCCAGAATTTGAGAATGTTAATTGTCTCTCTTTGATGTTTTGCCATGTTGTTTATTTCAGCGTTAGCAAAACCTTCCAATTAAACGACACTCGTTAGTATGTTGGATTTGAAAACGACCGCAAACATAACGCAGAACAAGACGACTTGTTGACTATGATTAAAATATTCAATGAAAAAGAATTTTAATATTTGTTTATCAGTGCATTATGTATTCAGTATTTTTCATCACACTAAGCTTCGTTTGTTTTTAAAGCTTTTCATTTGTGCATATTTTTATTCTTCAAAACCATTGGTTCATTTATTTTCGTTTTTTAATGTTTGATTAATGATTAATGTGAATTTTACGTGTTATTTACTGAATAAATTTTTCATCCGAAAAATCATAGATGCCAAGCTTTTCATTGATTACAGATCTTGATATTTTTCTCTTTAAACAAGGAAAGCATTACCGTTTATACGAAAAATTAGGCGCGCACTTGTGCGAAAACAATGGAGTTCAGGGGACGTTTTTTGCTGTTTGGGCACCCAATGCCTCAGAAGTTTCAATTGTAGGCGATTTCAACCAATGGCAATGGCATTCATCATTTATGCATCAACGAGATGATTCATCCGGAATTTGGGAATTATTTATTCCGAATGTGGGGCATGGCTCTTTGTATAAGTACATCATTCGAAATGCTTTCAGCTCGGAGGTTTTCGAAAAGTTTGATCCTTTTGCATTTTTCAATGAGATTCCTCCCAAACGCGCTTCCATTGTCTGGGATATTGCCTTCGATTGGAAGTCGACTAAATGGCTCAACAAAAGCGGTCGCGGTGCACTCAATAAACCCTGGTCTGTTTATGAAGTACATTTAGGTTCATGGCGAAAACCGGGTGAAACGGAAGACGCTTACTTCAATTATCGAGATATAGGAAGTCGGCTTATAGAATACGTTTTAGAAATGGGATTTACCCATGTGCAATTTTTACCGCTCACCGAACATCCTTTTTCGGGATCTTGGGGCTATCAGTCGACGGGATTTTTTGCACCAACATCGCGCTATGGAACTCCCCAAGATTTTATGGCCATGGTAGACGATTTTCACGCCGCTGGAATTGGTGTGATTATCGATTGGGTGCCCTCACATTTTCCAGAAGACAGTTTCGCACTTGCAAATTATGATGGTTCGCAGTTGTTTGAACACCACGATCCACAAAAAGGATTTCATCCCGATTGGAAGAGTTTGATTTTCAATTATGGTCGTTATGAAGTTCGTTCCTTTTTAATAAGTTCTGCCATGTTTTGGGCGGATTTATATAAGGTTGATGCCTTGCGTGTTGATGCAGTGGCTTCGATGCTTTACCTCGATTATTCTAGAAAAGATGGTGAATGGGAAAGTAATATTCATGGTGGGAATGAGAACTTGGATGCCATTACATTCTTGAAAGAACTCAATCAAGCAATGTACACGAACTTCCCAGAAATACAAATGATTGCTGAAGAATCGACATCTTGGCCTCGAGTTTCAGCGCCGGTTTATGAAGGCGGTTTGGGTTTTGGAATGAAGTGGATGATGGGCTGGATGAACGATTCATTGAATTATTTTAAAATAGATTCACTATTCCGAAGTCATCATCAAAACGATATTACCTTTTCCATTTATTACGCTTTTTCAGAGAACTTTATGCTTCCCCTTTCGCACGATGAAGTGGTTCATGGAAAAGGCGCTCTCATCGATAGAATGCCTGGCGATACCTGGCAAAAATTCGCCAACCTTCGAACATTGTATGCATATATGTTTATGCACCCAGGTGCTAAATTGCTGTTTATGGGCAATGAATTCGCACAGAATTCGGAGTGGAATTATAAAACGAGTCTCGATTGGAATTTAACTGCATTGGCTCCTCATCATGGAATGCAACAGTTAATTAAAGATTTAAACAGATTGTACAGAAAAGAATTGTCTTTGTCGAGCTTGCAATTTGATGTTCACGGATTTGAATGGATCGATTTTCACGACACGCAAAATTGCACACTTTCCTTTATTCGAAGAGGCGAAAATCCCAAAGACTTTTTAATTATAGTCTGCAATTTAACTCCAATCCCTCATTATAATTATTGGATTGGAGTGCCTCAACAAGGAACTTACGCATTAATATTCAACAGCGATGCATTTGTATATTGGGGAAGTGGTTTCGAAACTTCGCAAGTTTTCGAAACTTCGCATTCAGCCATGCATGGACGAATCCATTCAATAAAGTTAGAACTTCCTCCTTTGTCTGTATTAGTTATTAAACCAACAGAGTAATCCGTTTAAGATTGAATTTCTTTTGGGAGATTATGCTAATTTCACATCAACAGCACTTTTCCCTTTGGGAGTTTGTTCTGTTGTGAAGGTGACTTTATCGTTTTCCTTTACTTGGTCAACCAAGCCATTGATATGAACAAAAATACTTTCCTGACTCACATGGTCTTTAATGAAACCATAACCTTTCGATGTATTGAAAAACGAAACGGTTCCTTTACGAAGTAATTCTTCAGGTTCTTGATCCTCCTGTTTGGCTACTCCAATGCGGATTTCTTCAATATTAACAACGTGTTTTTTGGATGGATCGGGTGGGGTAGAAGTAATGTTCCCATTTTCATCCACATAAGCAATCATATCATCAAAACTCTTGGCTTTCCCAACAGTCGATTTTCTGTCTTCCTTCTTTTGCTCTTTGTCCTTCTTTTTCTTTAAGCGCTTTTTCTCGTTCTCTTTTTTATTAAAGGTTTCAGATGATTTTGCCATGCTTTGCTTTGAATGTGGTTAAAGAACCTGCCTCAAGACAAAGTTCATAGGTTTGAATAGGGTGCAAATATAGTTTTTTTGAGCAAGAAATGAACGTCACTCCTTAATCAATAGAATGATGAAATGGAAACTTGTTTATTATTCTTGATCTCAATATAAAAATGTACGATACAATTTCAATATATCATACATCTATAGAAAATTATTGGAACATCGCAGCTCCTAAAATCAACATATTGTCAACCGGATTCATTACCATAACTGGCAATTTCATTTCGTTTGCAATAATCTCTTGTTCGTGTGTTCCTGTGAAAAACTCAGCCAATTCACGTTCTTCATCGGTCATGATTAGAATTAAATCGGCTTCCTTAGCATTCGAATAAATCATGATCTCTTTATGAAATGCTGTTAAACCAGTAGCTGTTTCAATAGAATAACTACACCCGTGTTGGCTCAAGTATTTTTGTGCAAACAACATGTTATTTTGGATTTTATTCTGAATAAACTCATCGGTTTGTCGTTCTGCTATAACTAAAAAATGGCAAGAGAATAACTTAGAAAGGTGAATTGCCCATGCCAATTTCTGACGACTTTCGACCGTAAAAGAGAATGGAAGTACAACGATTTTTAATTCGTTTCGTTTTGGCATATCTTGCACTACAATGTACGGCGTGTCTTTGGTGTTTTTGATAACTCTGATGGCGTGACTTCCTGTCCAACGCTGAATCCCATGAATTCCCTTGGTTCCCATAACCACCAATGTGGCATTAAGTTCTTCGGCTAATTCGCCAATGCCTTCATGAAAATCGCCACGGCGAACCATCACTTTTGCAGTAATGCCTGATGATGTATAAATATCGTCGGCTATGTTTTGTAATTTAGACAACGCTTCTTCTTCTTCTAAAATAATATCGTGTTCTTTATCGCCCCAACCTTTATCAATTAAATGAACCAACGTAATGGGCTTCTCAAAAATACCTGCATACAATTGAGCATGTGCAATAGCAGGTGATGTAATTTCGGAAAAGTCGACAGGGACAAGAATTGTAGAAGTTAGTTCGGGTGACTTCATAAGTATAATTTTATATTAAATTTATGTTGACGAAATTAAGTATTTCAGAATTACATTCGTTACATTTTTTTACGTAAAAAACTTCTGATATTCATGGAATTACGAGGTAATAATCAGGTTATTAGGGCATGGACCGTTTTTGATTGGGCTAATTCTGTTTATCAACTCAGTATTACATCAGCCATTTTACCTGCATATTATGCTGCAGTTGCTCAAGGAGATGCTCATGGAATGGTTCATTTTTTTGGATGGGAAGTATTGAATACCTCCTTGTATGCTTGGACGGTTTCGGCTTCATTTTTAGTCGTTGCATTTTTCTCGCCGCTATTAGCATCCATTGCCGATTATACTGGTAGACGAAAATTGTTCATGCAAATTTTTACCTGGTTAGGTGGAATCTCTTGCATGGCCTTATACTTCTTTACTAGCTCAAACCTCGAATGGGGAATCATTGCGTTTATGTTGGCTGGAATTGGGTATAGTGGG
>CALQJV010000099.1 GCA_943330985.1 Chitinophaga pinensis | reverse complement strand
TGGCGCAAGGGATAACAAGCCACTTATTTTTAATGGTGAATATAAAACATCAAATCTTGATGAGCTTCAAGTTGATGGTGCGGCATTTTGCGGCATACCTAGTTTCTCGAAAAACAATAAAAACAATCATAAGAATGGTTTTATGTTTTCATTTAATGGAGTGGAGTTAGGTAAAACAAAGCGTATATTACCAGTATTGAGCTTAATCGCTTATTCATTTGCTACTCAGATGGCTGTTCAGAGAATTGTTGGTCAGAAAACAGAAACATTTAAATACGGTAACGTTACTGAAAAATACAAAACTGGGGAATATCGTATAGGATTTGTTCCATCATACATTGTTGGATTACCCATTGCTGGTATCTTAAATAATTTCACATGGAATAATTCTGCTTTAAGCGGCGCTTCAGCAACTCTTAATTATCGACTTGTATCAGAACATCCAAATGTTGATTTATTCTTTTATCCTAAATACGAGATTAAAAAGAATAATGTGTTTTCAGATGAAGGAGTTAAATTAAAATACTTATTCGTTCAAGATGCATCTTTAAAAGCTAGAGTATCAGGTGCAACACTTATAAATAAGTAATACTAACAGTACATAACAGTGCTTTTGCAAAACCGGGGTTTCTCAATTATAATGAGAAATTCCGGTTTTGTGTTACATTGGATTTCGCATAAGCAATTCTATAAATTCCCCGGCTTCGCAAATGCGCTAATCGTTTTGGGAAAAATCAAGTGCAACATTATCTTCCACGTTTCGTCCTTGAACATTGAATTTATTTTGAGTATCGCTTAGCAATCCACCCGGAAAATTAATACTGACCAAACCATCCGAAATGGTTCTTCATCATGGCAATGGCACAAGCGAAACCATTCATGCAAATCATACATACAACGAAGTGCAAATTGAGTAGTTTAAAACTGGTTCTGCATTGAACTTGATAAAAGCGGCTATTGTATAATAAAACGATCATTGTATTCAAACGCTGTCTTTTTCAAAATGAAAAGACAGCGTTTTTTATGAATTTAGAATTCAAAGATCTTCACTTCCCAAGCTTTTAGTTGCATTGTTTCAAGTGAAATATTCTTATTTTCAATCACATCAAATGCATCGCTTTTGCCTTGGATTCGTTCTGCAAAACGCTCTGTTTTTAAGGTTTTATCCGTGTCGTTTGCATTCATTACCACCATCATCGTTTTCTTTCCATCGTATCGAAAGAAGGTGTAAACACTCTCTTCAGGAACAAACTGCATGAGTTTTCCTGAATGCAAAACCGGATTATTTAATCGCCAGTTTGCGAGTTTTTTGAAATAATCGAACGCAACATTTTCTTCATCGTTGCGCCCTTGATTATTGAATTTATTTTGAGAATCGCTTGTCCATCCTCCCGGAAAATCACTCCGAACCAAGCCATCTGGATTGGAAAATCCTTTCATTGAAATTTCGGTTCCATAATAAACAGAAGGAATTCCGCGCATGGTCATTAGAAATGCAATACCCATTTTGTATTTCCGAATATCGCCTCCAACAACTGATGCAAAACGACTCAGGTCGTGGTTGTCTAAAAAGGTGACATTGTTATTTGGGTTTTTATACAGATAATCTTGCGCAAGTGTGTAATAAATACGCGAAACACCTTCGGTCCAACCGAATGGTTTTGTGAGCGCTTCAATTAATGCAAAATATACTTGAAAATCGACAGCTCCATTTAATTGTGAATTGAGATCATTACGCGATTTAAAGTCTTCGGTGAAATAGGATTGAATACCTACACTGTGTTCCCAGATCTCTCCAAAGAGGTTTAGATTGGGATATTCGCGATGCAAATCGACTGACAATTGAGCCATGTATTCTTGATCGGAATATGAATACGTATCAATGCGAAAATCATCAACACCAGCAAATTCAATCCACCATATGTAGTTTTGAGTTAAGTACTTTGCAACGTGCGGATTTTTTTGATTCAAATCGGGCATGTGTCTATCAAACCATCCATCGCTAAATAATTTGCGATCATTTTCTGATGCATATGGGTCGAGGAGGGAAGGAGCTCGATAGTTTGTTTTGGTAAATGAATCCCATTGATGAATAAAATCTTTAGAGGGTAAATTATTGAACATCCAATGATGGATCCCAATGTGATTGGGGACAATGTCCATCACCATTTTCATTCCTCGAGCGTGCAATGAATCGACTAAATCTGCATACAGCTTATTTGACCCAAAGCGAGGGTCTATTTTGTAATGATCGGTAATTGCATAGCCATGATAGGATGTTTTTACTTCGTTGTTTTCCTGAACAGGGTTTAGCCAAAGGGAAGTTAAACCCAGATTTTGCAAATAATCAAGATGGTTTATGATTCCTTGGATATCGCCACCATGACGATAATACATCGAATCGCGATTCAATGCAGTTTCATTCATTCCGGCTATTACATCGTTTTTAGAATCTCCGTTCGAAAAACGATCGGGCATAATTAGGTAGATGAAATCGGATGTGTTAACACCTTGGGCTTTTTTCTTCGAATTACGTATACGTAGTTCGTAATCGAATGTTAATATTTTATTTCCCAAACGAATATCAATCGGGCAGATTCCCGGTTTTGTATTCTTGTCGATGTTTAAAGTAAGGTAAAGATAATCGGGACTTTCGGCAGGTTCAGCCTTTTCTATGGTAACTCCTGAATAGAGTATACGCACAGCTCCTTTGCCTATTCCAGGATGAAATACAAGGAGTTCCACTGTCGGATTTTGCATTCCCACCCACCAAAAAGCTGGATCTATGCGGGTAATAGTGTTTTTTGCAGCAGATTCAGAAATGAATGTTATGGATAATAATAAAAGGAAAATAAATGAAGAAGTTTTTTTCATAGCTTCAAAAATACACGAATTCACTATTTGATATAAAAAAAGAGGGGACAATTGCCCCCTCTTTTTTTTAAACCAATTTCAACAACAATTTAATGAATCACAAGTCGTGAAACTAGGCGGCTGTGATCACCACTTACAGATACTAGATAAATTCCAGTTGCAAGGTTTTGAATTGGAAGGTTAACTTGAGTTCCAGCACTCACTTCCAATTGATTAGTATACAGTGTTTTTCCGGTTACATCAATCATCTGAATTTTTACAAATTCATTCACTTGATTCGAAGAGAAGATGATTGAAGAAACATTCTGAGCTGGATTAGGAACGATATTGAAATTCTGATTAGCTATTTCAGAGAAACCAATTGAAAGGTCGCTTACAGCTATTGTATTATTTACTTCATTAACACATTCTCCTTGCGTTGATCGAGCAGTTAATGTGAAAATACCTGCTTCAGTAAATTGGAAATTCAATGTTGAACCTATACCAATAACTTGATTATTAAGTAACCAAACGATTGATCCATTACTTTGAGCAGTAATGTTAAGTGTTTCATTTGTTCCAATAATTGTTGGAATGTTAGAAACTTCAATTGAAGCATTTGCACTTCCAGATACAGAAATAGATTTGCTGAATGAGTAAACTCCACCGAAATTAAAGGTTAAGTTATAGTCCCCAGCGCTCAATCCATTTAATGAGAAAGTTTCATCAGTAAGTTGTCCTTGAGATACTACCGCCAAGTTAGAATTTACTAATTCATATGAAATTGCTTCAGAAGAAACAGTTGATAAATTGATGTTTCCATTTGCATTATCACAAGACGCTGCATTTGTTGAAACTACAACTGGAGCAGTGAAACGAACAGTGAAACGCTCATTTAAGTTCATTGTTCCAGGTATGAAGCTATAAGAAGGATTAACACGAAGGTTTGTGATAGTTCCTGTTTCATGATCTTCAAGATACACAACAACACTACCATCAATATTTTCCATTTGACTCAAGTTGATTGTATGTAAATCTGAAGTTACAGAAGATAATCCAAGCTGAACAATACGGTTGTTAGTTAATGAAGGTAAGCCCTGAATAGCTAATTCATCATTTCCTAGCATACTGTAAAATGCAATTCGGTTATTTCCATGCAATTTAGTTGCATCGTATAGCGCATCACGACTTTCGGTTGCATCATTAATAAATGCAATTAAGGTTTCGTTATAATCGCCTGATGCAGAAGTTACACTTAAGCGAACACGTTGAATAGTTGATTCGTCGAAGAATTGAGCTTGAGACCCAGAACGCATAATGTTAGAGAATGTAACATTGTTCGAACTTTGAGCTTCAACAAAGAAACCTTGTCCAACACCGATGAAACCATTTGGTGTAGTTCCTGCTCCACCAACAGATCCAGCACCATTCCAAACAGCGTAATCAGCTGCAGAATATCCAACTCCAAACGATGCATCATCGTCCCAGAAATAAAGTGAGCCCGTAATTCGGTTAGATCCAGTTGGTCCATTTTGAGCAAGAAATGCACTTGCCGATAAAGATGATGGGAAAGGATTTCCAATTAAATTGAAGTGACTTGCAGGAGCCGCAGGAGCCGCTAATGTATAATTGATTGTTCCATTGTTTACTGGACCACTAAAAGTTACAAGTCCAGCATATACTGCTGCATACCCTTGTCCAACGTTCATTAAGCCAGAAGCTACTGTCCAACCTGGTTCATTTGCATCGTCAGCAGAACTAGAAGTTCCATTCGCTGTATTATAAAAATAATGTTGACCAGGACCTAAAAGAGATGCAGATCCATTGCTAACTGGAGCAGAAAAGAAATTATGTGCATACGAATTATGTCCTTGACGTTGAACGTTAACGTTTCCAATAATACTTCCGCCTGCACCAGGAGTTCCAATACCATGTAATAAGTTAGCACCAGATTTTAATAACAGATGGCTATTTTGAGTATTCAATGTGCCACCCGATAATGTCAATACTTTATTTGTATTCACGATCATCTGTCCAGCAATGGTTCCTCCATTTGTGATTTTAAGGTCAGCATTTAGCGTAAGAACTCCACCTGATTGAATATTTACACTCGTAACAGTTGTATTTGCATTTATAGTAACGTTGTCGCCAGATGATATAACCACATCAGCTCCAGTTGGAGGAAGTGTACCTTGGTTCCATGTTGATAATGCGCCCCAGTTTCCAGATTGAACTGAAGTCCAAGTTGCTGATGAACAAGCAGCGCATGAACTCCAACATACTACTGGTAATGTAGTGCTAGAAGAAACTGTTAATAGTCGGTTAGTGAATCCTCCACCAGTAACAGTGCATGAAGTGCCTGGAGTTAGTGATTCTTGCCCAGACCAGAAATCGTTAGAGAATTTGTATTCGTATGTTCCAGCAGGTAGTGGGATAGTAATTTCCCAGATGTTATCGCCATTAGCATCGCTCATTGGAGCACAGTTTCCACACCAGTTATTGAATGTTCCGTTTACTTCAGGTGTTGTGAATGGATCAGTATTGTTGTTCATGTCAACACGGAAAGTAACTAACGGGGTTGGGGCGGCACAGCTTGTGCATGAGTTCCAGCAAACCACCGGAAGAACTGTTGCAGCTCCTACGTTTAATGAACGATTTGTAAATCCAAAGTT
>CALQJV010000098.1 GCA_943330985.1 Chitinophaga pinensis | reverse complement strand
GGATGCACTTGTGAATATCGACCTCAAAACACGCACAATCAAGCCCGATTTAAAGTCGCTCAATGTTGTTCGCATAGGAACTTCGGGAACAATCATAAAAGAAATTCCAGTTGGTAGTTTTGTTGCTAGTTCGCACGGATTGGGATTTGATGGCTTATTGCATTTTTATCAGTTTCACGAAAATGAACGAGAACAAATTCTGTTGAATGCAATCTTAAAACAATTGCAATTGCCCGATTCAATAAATCGCCCTTACATTGTTGAAGCCGACCCCATATTACTAGAGAAGGTGAGTCCAGGATGTGTTATTGGAATTACAGCTACCGCTTGCGGTTTTTACGGACCTCAAGGTAGAACCCTCAGACTAACACCTGCCATTCCCGATTTAAACGAACGCATGATGGGATTTTCTTCGGGCGATATGAGAATTTCTAATTTTGAAATGGAAACTTCTGCATTGTATGGATTATCGCGCTTAATGGGACATCGAGCAGCAACCGTTTGCGCTATCATCGCGAATCGCGCAACACTCGATTATGCTGAAGATCACAAAGCGATGATCGACAAATTGATTGTCAATGTATTGGATCAATTGAGTGCGTAATGGAACAACCAAACGATAAATCGCTGAGGGCAATGATTCTTTTGTTGGAAGATCCCGACGAGCAAGTGTTCATAGAAATTCGCGGGCAACTATTATCGATGGGAAATGAAGTAATTCCCGCCTTAGAAAATATCTGGGAATCGACTTTCAACAATACCCTTCAATCGCGCATTGAAGACATTATTCAAAAAATTCAATTCAATTCAACCTCCGAAGAACTAAAACTTTGGGCGGCCACAGGTGGAATTGATTTGTTGCAGGGAACTATTTTAATTGCCCGTTATCAATATCCAGATTTGGACGAAGAGCATATTCGAAACCAAATTGAGTTGATTCGAAAAGATGTTTGGTTGGAGCTGAATCCGAATTTAACTGCCTTCGAAAAGGTTCGGGTGATAAATCACATCCTTTTTGATGTCTATCATTTCACAGGAAATACAAGCAATTATCACGCACCACAAAACTCGTATATAAACAATGTACTGGAGAGCCACCGGGGAAATCCATTGCTTTTAAGCATTTTATATTCCTGCATTGCTCAAGGTTTGAATATTCCCATTTATGGTGTGAATCTGCCAGAGCATTTTATTTTGGCGTACCGTGATGAATTTATGATTCGCGATTCAGACGATGAAGAAGAGCCCATTTTATTTTACATTAATCCGTTTAGTAAAGGAGCTGTTTTTAGTCGACGTGAAATTGACACCTTTTTAAAACAATTAAAACTCGAGCCCAATCGGATATTTTATGAAAGTTGCAGCAATGTGGAAATCATTAAGCGGCAAATCCGAAATCTAATAACAGCTTACGAAAAGCTTGGCTATCCAGATAAAGTCGTCGATTTTAAAGAGCTATTGAATACCATTAATTATCACGCCGATTCTTCTTACTAACTGATTTGGGTAGTTTAAGCAATTGCCCTCTTCTGAATTTTCTCTTCATTCTCGAATAAGGCACTTCTTGCTCGGGAGCTTTTTTTATTTCCAAAATCCAACCTTTCGAAATAGATAATTGACGGTAGAACTGTAATGCTCCTTCGTTAAGCGATGAAGTAGGAATAGCAATTAAGGTAGCTAATTGAGTCCAGTTTGTAGTATATCCAAACATCTCAATATCGTGAATTGCAAAACTCAATCTTTCAAGATGGTGCTTCCGCTTCATTTCTAATTGAATACTATCGGTTGTAATTCCAGTAATTCTTCCTCGATGAGGTAAAAACGAAGTGTCGTTTTTTAATTTAAAAATCAATCCTTTATTCACCGAAAAAACAGGGTGACGTTTTTTTTTCGAATGGTGAAATTGAAGTTGGCACATTGAATAATTTGATGATGCATTTAAGCGATCGGCATCTTCCAAAAGAAAACCATACGTATCAGCATACGGAATCTCATATTCGTGTTTATCGGTTGGATCGAGGGTTCTGAAAACAATGATTGAGTCGTTTACATGCAAAATATAACAATCCAGAAAACCATCTTCGTTTCTCAAGAAAATCTGATCCTGAGCAAAAACATTGCTCCGAATGAAGAAAATAACAACCAAAAGAGATAGTCGAAAACCTTGAATCATAAAACTTCATACAAAGGTAATCGGAATACTATAAAGACATTGTATTTTCGTAGAATAGAAAAAAACGTATGTCATCACAAATTCTCAATTCATCTCAATCGCATCAAAAACTTCAACGCATTGCCCTCGAAATTTTAGAAAGAACGAGTTCTCGCGAACATATCCTTCTGGCGGGAATCCAATCGAGTGGTTTTGCATTGGCCAATATAATTGCAGGGTATCTGAATAATTTTTCCGGAGCGAATTTTACTGTTTTTTCGGTTCAAATAAACAAACCCAATCCGCTTCAAAATGAATTAAAAACCGACATTAACCCTGAACTTTTATCAGGTGCAACATTGATTTTAATTGACGACGTTCAAAATTCGGGGCGTACACTCGCGTATGCTTTGAAACACTTTTTAAATTACCCTGTTTTGTCGATACAAACTTGCGTTTTGGTTGATCGCCGCCATAATTTCTTTCCTGTAAAAGCCGATTATATTGGGCTTTCTTTATCTACAACTTTGCAAGAGCATGTTCAGGTTGAAGTATTGGGAGAGGAGGTAACTGTTATGCTTCGCTAGTTTTTAACGCGTTCAATTTTTTCCACAAGTCTGTCGATGTTGATTGAGAGTCCATTCTCCCACCATTCAATTTGATTGAAGAATGGTTCTCGTTCGAGCCAAATTTGAGTCAGTTTCTTTAGGGCATCTTCTGGATTTCCACCCAACAAGGGTCTTTTTTTAAGACCGTCCGCTTGAAGAATTCGCTGCAATAATGAAACAAGAGGAACTTCTAAAAATAAAAGGGTTCCGTGCTTTTTCATCCAATTCAAATTATCTTGAAAACAGGGAGTTCCTCCGCCACAGGATACTACACATGGTTTTTGCAAAGATATAGTTCGTAATACATCCGCTTCAATTGCTCGAAAATGGGCTTCTCCAAACATCTGAATAAGTGATGCAGGACTTTGACCTGAATATTTTTCAATGCATTTATCAAGATCGTAAAAATCGCATAAGAGCTTGTTTGCAAGCCGCTTCCCTAATGTAGATTTTCCACTTCCCGGCATTCCACAAATGAAAAGTAATTGCTGCATGTGCTTAACAGATCTTTTTTCTATTTTTGCCGAACAATGCCCAGGTGGTGAAATTGGTAGACACGCTACTTTGAGGGGGTAGTGAGCTAAGCTTGTGCAAGTTCGAATCTTGTTCTGGGCACTCTAACAAAAGCTGAATTTAATTATTCGGCTTTTGTGCTTTTATATCGTTCGTTTAAAATCTTTACAACATCGGTCGTAATATCTAAACCTTGATCAGCATACCAAATTCCGCCTCCTCGTGTGTAGGATAAAACATAGGTGTAGTTGTTTTCTTTGGCAAAATCTTTCAGAAAAACTTCAATCGTATCGAATATGCGTTTGCTCACTTCGGCTTCCTCTTTTTGCAGTTGAGCAGATAAGGTTTGCTCCATTTGAACCAATCGTTGTTGTTCATTATAAAGCTTTTCTTGTTTGGCTTCTTTATCGGTAATGGTTAAAAACTGAGCGCGTTGTTGAAAGTCGTTCGCTTCTTTTTCAAATTTCTTTTGTTCCGCGATGAAATTATTTTCGGCTTGCTTGGTCTTCGTCTCCATTTTTGCACGTTCATCTTTAAACATTTCATACTGACTCATGAGAGAATCTGAATTAAAGAATACCACATTTAATGATCCCGCTTTGGCGTTTGCAATTGTTTTGGCTTCGGTAACACCTGATTTTTTGGATGAAAAATGTAACGCAAATAATAAAATTACAGCAACACTTAAAACAACATTGATAAGTAAATTAAGACTTTTCATTTTTTAAATTTTTTCGGTGCTAATATAGACAATGACATAACACGTTAGTTCATGATTTTTTGATTCTTAATCCCTAAACAATTCAAATCAATCGTGAATTTTGAAGTAAATTTGGATTGTTCAAATTCTTAAATCCATTATGACAAATTTTAAAAACAGGAGTGTTCGTGCTTTACTATATGCGCAGGAATATCCGATGGGAAAATTGCGAGTTCGCCAGCCATTTCCATCAGCAAAAATTGATTACCCAGATCCTTTTTTACTCCTTCATCATGCAAATATGTCGATTCCACATGATGCCGATTTGAAAAATGAAGGTGTTGGACCTCATCCACATCGCGGATTTTCTCCTGTTACGTTTATCTTCAAAGGAGGAGTCCATCATCGCGATAGCCGAGGAAATAACAGTGTAATTTACGAAGGTGGCGTGCAATGGATGAATTCTGGCATGGGCATTATTCATAGTGAACGACCACCGCTCGACATTCACTTACGAGGATCTCGACAAGAAATTATTCAGATGTGGGTAAATACGCCAGCAGCCGAAAAAATGAACCAGCCCGAATATCATCCATTGTCGGCCGAAAATACCCCAAGCACAAAATCAACTGATGGAAAGATTACGGTGAACGTAGTTACAGGAAATTTAATGGGGCTTGTAGGTCCTGTTCCAACAGCTACTGAAGTTAATTCGGCTACTTTGTATGCAAACAAAGGCGGAAAAATTCGAATCGATGTACCCGAAAATCATGAAGTGTTTCTCTATCTACTTGATGGAAAAATTACAGTGGAGGATTATGGTTTAGCCGAAGCATTGCATGCTGTACTTTTTAACAAAGACGGAAACTCCATAGAATTTGAAGCACTCGAAAATACGCGCATGTTGTTTATGAGTGGCAAGCCATTGAATGAGCCGATGGCAAGTCATGGACCTTTTGTAATGACTAACGAAAGCGAACTGATGATGGCAATGCGTGACTATCAGATGGGGAAGATGGGTATTTTAATAGAGGATTAATTTATTCTCCTTTTAATCTTCCATAAATTAAAATATAATACTTCAATTCATTAAGTTTGAAGATTGTTTTTTAAAAAACATTATGAATAAAAAAATACTCTATTTAACAACTGTCTTGTTGCTTGTGTTTGCTTTTGCATCACGTTCACAAATTGTTATAAATGAGTATTCATGTTCAAATGGAAACACACTAGTAAATTCATTTGGAGAATACGACGATTGGATTGAATTATACAACCCAACATCATCTTCATTCAACATTGGAAATTACTTCCTGAGTGACAATATAGCCAATCCTACAAAATGGCAAATTCCGGCAGGTACAACTATCCCGGCAAATGGATTTATTACTTTCCTTGCTTCAAGTAGAAATATAACAACAGGCATAGAGCTTCACACCAATTTCAAACTTACCCAAACAACGAACGAAATAATTGTTTTAGCCGATAATGGCGGTTTAGTTATTGACCAAATCACCACAACACCAACATTAATTAATCATTCCCGAGGAAGAACTTCAAACGGAGCGGCAACTTGGTCTATTTTCACAACACCAAGCCCTGGTTCTACAAACGGCATTGGATTCAGTT
>CALQJV010000097.1 GCA_943330985.1 Chitinophaga pinensis | reverse complement strand
CATTCATTTCTCCTGGAGCAGAAATTCCAGCTTCAAACAATGCGCACTCATGTTCAATATTCATTTGCCAAACCGAAAGCGGAACACCAATTTGTGAATTGAAACTTTTGGGGCTTCTTACAATATTAAGGGAGTTCCGAAGTGCTTCGTGAGCCCATTCTTTCACAATGGTTTTTCCGTTACTTCCCGTAATTGCAACAACAGGATAGGTAAACGATTCGCGATGTTTTCTGGCAATTTCTTGAAGTGCAATTTGTGTGTTTTCAACTCGAATGAAATTCGCTTTGCTGTTTATATTTTCGTCGATTTTACTCTGAACGACAAAATTAACAACACCCTGTTTTATTAATGCTTCAATATATCGATGGCCATCATTTCGTGCTGTTACTAAGGCAAAAAACAAACTGCTTTCGGGATTATTTATTTTCCGACTATCGAAAACTAATTCCGATATGTTTGTTTGTAAAGGCCTTGATATGTTGGCTTCTGAATTTAACCAGTTAGCCAATATTTCTATGGAATAGCTGTTCATTGTTTACGAACACTTGCTCCTGTATATGGCAGCGGATTATGTGAGTAAAAGCAATCGCGGCAAAGTGGTTGATATGAATCCGTTTCTCCAAGTAAAACCAAGCTTTCATTGCTATTGTCGAAGCGATGCGAATGATTGGCGAGGTTTCCACATTCCATACAAATTGCATGTACTTTCGTTACGTATTCGGCGGTTGAAAGCAAGGCTGGAATTGGACCAAATGGGAATCCCCGAAAATCCATATCAAGGCCAGCAACAATTACTCGAATACCCATGTTGGCTAATTCGTTGCACACATTTACTAGTTCGGAATCGAAAAATTGTGCTTCGTCAATTCCAATAACATCAACATCGGCGGCTAGTAACAAAATGCTTTGAGATGATTCAACAGGGGTCGATCGGATGGAATTAGAATCGTGCGACACCACATCATCATCGTGATAGCGCTTGTCGACAGCGGGTTTGAATATCTCCACACGTTGTTTTGCAAACGTTGCCCTGCGAAGTCTTCGGATTAGTTCTTCGGTTTTTCCGGAAAACATTGAACCGCAAATTACTTCGATGCAGCCGCGTCGTTTAGAAGAATGTAAAGTGTTTTCGAGAAACATGCGTAAAACCGATTTGAATTTATTTATTTTTACCCGTGGATTTATTTCACAAAACTACGTAAAAGACATTCGATTCATTACTTTTGAGATCTAACTTATGGACTCTAAACGCATTCACGAAGATATAACCCACCTACTTAACAAGGTGGTAGAGCAATACAGCAGAATTTTGCAATTCGATAATTCTGTTCCAATCATGGAAGTTGATTTGGCATTGAAAGATGTTAGAGACCTCTATGAAGCGCTTCTCGATTTAAGAACAGTCTCTGAATTTCAGCGGCGCAAGTCTCAGGACACTGAAGTTCCAACAAAAACAAACAGCGCTCCTGTTAATGAAACTCTTACTTTGGAAACACCTAAAGTGGAGATTCCCGAAGCTCCAATTCCTTCTGAAGTTGAAGCCGATAAAGCATCAGAAGTTTTATTGGAACCGGTTGTTGATGCCGAAAAAACAGTGGTTGAAATTAATCGTCCAGTAGAGATTAAATTGGAAGAATCGCCAATTGCTTGGCAAAAAACATTCGATGCATCTGATGCAAAAGAAACAGGAGTGACCACCACCTCCGAATCAATTCCTGCAGTTGTTGTTAGCCCCAAAGTAGATTTATTGCAAGAGAGACAAAAGGATTTTGTGCCAACAGTTCGCAAAATCGAGTTAAAACCAGAACCAATTGCGGTTGATCCTAAGAAGGAAAGCTTGTTCGATAAAGCGGCGTCACTTTACGATAAAATTGCGAAACCTGCTGAAAAAACGGTTGCTACACAAGCATCACAAAATCCAATTTCAAACATAAAATCGTCCATAGGAATCAATGAAAAGTTCGCTTATTTGAAAGACCTTTTCAAGAATAATATGGTGGAATATAACGAGGCGCTCGATAAGCTCAATAATTTTGAGAATTACGGCGAAGCGGAAGATTTCTTTCAAGAATTGAAATCGAAGTATTCCTGGGATCCTGAAAGCAAATCTTTTCAAGGTCTTGCCGAATTACTAAATAGGCGCTATTTGCACAACGCCTAAAAATGGGTAAACTCATTCTGGTTCCAACGCCTTTGGGTAATCTGGAAGACATTACGCTTCGTTCGCTTAGAATTTTGCGAGAAGCCGACTTGATTCTTGCAGAAGACACGCGAACATCTGGAAACTTATTAAGGTTGTTGGATATTTCTCGCCCTTTGCGCGCATTTCATCAACACAATGAACATCAAGTTTTACAAGCAACCGTTCGTTTAATTGAGGAAAGTAATTCCATTGCGCTCATTTCCGATGCAGGTACTCCGGGCATTTCGGATCCTGGATTTTTATTAGTACGCGCTTGCATTGAAGCGGGCATTGTTGTAGAGTGTTTGCCTGGAGCAACCGCTTTAATTCCAGCTTTGGTTATTTCCGGACTTCCAGCTGACAGATTTTGTTTTGAAGGTTTTCTGCCCCATAAAAAAGGGCGTCAAACCAAAATGAAAAACTTAGCACACGAAGAACGGACAATTATTTTCTATGAATCACCTTATCGATTAGTAAAAACCTTGCGACAACTTTCCGAATTTTTAGGCAAGGATAGAAAAGCGGCTGTTGTTAGAGAACTTTCTAAGATGTTTGAGGAGTGTAAAAGAGGAACACTAGAAGAGCTTGCTGAATATTACGAAAAGCATACTCCCAAAGGGGAAATTGTAATTGTCCTTAGTGGATTAAATCAATCTTCGGAAGAACCAGGTAATGAAGAAGAAGAAATCGATTTAATAATGGGGCGAGAAAAGAGAAAGAAGCTGTAAAAAAAAGCCACAAAAGATGCGCCCGCTTGTGTGTTAAGTGTGTCCTCCGTTAACATCGAAATGATTGCTATCCAAAAAAAGATTGTTAAAGGAAAATAGGGTGATTTTCTAACAGTTGTTATAAAAGGAACGCTAATCAGAACTAAAAAAATGACCAACCCCGGAATACCTAAAGCAACTGCTATGTATAAATAGTAATTGTGACTTGTAAGCCTCCATTTTTCGTTAAGCCAACTATTCGATTTAGTGTACTCATCTTTAAATGCATCCATCACATCGCCCGTTCCAACTCCCGAAATGGGATGATTACGAATTATATTCAAGGCGGTTTTCCAAAACTCCCATTTCATCATTACAGAATATCCGATAGGCGACTTGCCTCCACGCTGGTTATAATCGAGTTCCCAAAAAAGTTGATATAAACGCATTCGAATGCCCCAGAGTCCAGTGTAATTTACATTTGCAATGCCTTGCTCAATGAAATGAATTTCTTTATCCGAAAGTGAGGAAATTCCTTCTGCATCTTTGGTGAATCCTTTCGAATTTAAGAACCGAATTAAAGTAGAATACGTTAGATGCCCTTTGTTATCGTTACTATCGATGCTTAGTTTACTTCGCAATTCCCAAGCGTTCCTAAGTTCCTTATCGCATATATAACTGTTTATATAGTGACCGTTTTCAATAATATCGAAATTGTGAGAGTACAAATTTCCAAGTTTGGTTTTCGTTGCTAATGGCTTGGAATATTTCGAATCGGGTGAATGATAATGCTTCCAGGAATTAGTTAACAGAAAAAACACGCCTGTAAAAAGCAACACCGGAATGGATAAAAACAGGATTGCTTTTTTGGGAGAATAGGCTTTAAAAACAAATGAGGTTCCCCAAATTAATAGCAATAAAAGAAGAATCGCTATACCAGTAAGTGATTGCAGGATGAATAAAAAAACAAGCATCCAAGCTATTGCAATTCCGATTAGCCCTCTTTCAATTGACTTTGTTTGGATGGATTTAGATTTTAAAATCCATAAACCAATTAAAATGGATAAGTCAATTAACAATGCAAATCGGATGTGGGAAATGAAAAGAGAAATTTGCCGAATATCAGAAAATTCACCATTGAGCCATTTTGGCAAGCCAATAAATGCACATGCAAGACTTGCAAGAAAAACGGACAAGAAACTTAGTTTTAGCAAGAGCTCGTAACAGCTTTTCTTCAAAGGGGCGGAGGAAGAAAGGAAAAATGGAAAGATGAAAAAGGGTAGATTAATTCGAACGAGTTTTAAACCATCGTTCATATTTTGGGTGTAAAGTAAACCGGGAAGAAGTAAAATGAAAACACCGCAAAGCATCCAAGCAAGCCTTTGGGATTTAAAGCGGGCCCATTTTGTTTTGAAATCGGCTTCGAGAATCCAATTCCCAACGACAAAAAATTGGGAAAGACTCATCAACAACAATGAGAAAGGCAAGCCAACAACCATAAGAAGCAGGCCAGTGAAATGCAAATACGGATGAAGAAAGCGTAATTGTTTAGGAAGCATTCGTCCAATAAACGAGAGAATTCATGAAATGGTATTACGAAGCAAATTATTTTTCAAGCACCCTGTCTTGAAGAAATTGTATCCAATCGGAATCACAATTCATGCTTGGAACAAGAACCAATTTTTCGCCGCCATGCTCTTGAAATAATTCATTGTATTCAGCTCCAACTTCGTGAATGGTTTCTAGGCAATCGGCAGTAAACGAAGGCGAAAATACGAGAATGCGTTTCTTTCCTTCTTTGGCCAAACGAATTAAAGTCTCGTCGGTGTATGGAGTTAACCAAGGGTCTTTCCCTAAGCGCGACTGAAAATTGATGTATGTTTTTTGAGGATCTAATCCTGCAGCATCTCTAACTGCACGTGCGTTTTCGAAACACTGCGCTCTGTAACATACATGATTTTGTTCATTTATAGCAGGGCATTCCTGTGGGCCTTTTTGGCAATTTCCTCCGCATTCGGTTCTGCGAATATGTCGCCAAGGCACTCCATGAAAGGTAAACATGAAGGCATCATAACTACCGTCATTCATCGCTTTCCCTTTTTCGGCCCAAAGGCGAATATAGTCGGGATGATTATAGTATGATGAAAGGGCATTCACTTCGGGCATTACATTCCATTTGGCAATGGTTTCGAATGCTAATTGCAAAGAGGAACCAGTGCTCGATGAAGCATACTGCGGGTATAATGGCAGAAGTATAAGTTTGGTGATTTTTGCAGCTCTGAAACGTTCGAGCGAATCACGCATGGAGGGTTGCTGGTATCGCATACCCAATTCAACCATGTATTCGTCCCCCAGTTTATGTTGAAGTTCTTTTTCAACCTGCTTCCCATAAATCATTAATGGGGAGCCTTCGGCTGTCCAAATTTCTTTGTAAAGCTTTGCCGACTTAGGTGCTCTGAAGTTTGCAATAATTCCGTTTACTAAAATTTGACGCAACAAATAGGGCACATCAATTACGCGCTCATCCATCAGAAACTCACGCAGGTATTTTCGAACATCGGAAGTAGAAGGGCTGTTTGGAGTTCCAAGCTGAAGTAATAAAACCCCCGTTTTATTTGAAAGCATTTTTAAAGTTTTTTTTCGGATGATATTTAAGCAAATGTAGTCAATGCAAGGATTGAATTTTATATGGATTTCCCAAGAACTTAACATTAAATAAGCGTGGTATCACCTATATTTGTACATTTAAAATTATAATCAAAATATAGCCTTG
>CALQJV010000096.1 GCA_943330985.1 Chitinophaga pinensis | reverse complement strand
TTAAAAGGTAAATTAAAATGCAAGCTCCAGGTTATTTCTTGCAAAGGATGGCAACACAATCAGTATTATCAACTTACCGTTCCGCCATCGCCCAATTTACAAACTATGAATGCCATCTATTTATATCCTTCGCTTTGCTTTTTTGAAGGAACTTTTGTGAGTATTGGCAGAGGAACTCCTAAGCCTTTTGAGATGATTGGCTTTCCAGAATGCACCCAAGGCAATTTTAGTTTCACCCCGAAAAGTGGACCAGGCAGCAAATCGCCGCTATACGAAAACAAGGAATGTAAAGGATTTGACTTAAGTGGTTTTGGAGAGAATTTTCTTCGAGATACCAAATCTATCTACTTGTTCTGGCTTCAAAATTTATATGAATCGAGTGGCAAGAACCCCAAATACTTCAATGATTTTTTCGATAAATTGGCCGGAACAGATAAACTCCGCAAACAAATCTTGGAAGGAAAATCGGAAGTGGAAATTCGCAAAAGCTGGGAGCCTGGTTTGAATGCATATCGTCAAATTCGAAAAAAATACCTGCTTTATCCCGAAGCGTAAACTTCGATTTGGGCAATACAGTCCGACTTAATAATTTCGCTGAAATTTTCTTTGGCGTTAAATGCCTCTTTAAATTCCAGAATATCCTCTGTTAAAATGAAAAAACGACTTGTCCCTACTTTCGAACTAGCCTTCGAAGATCCATCCGAATGTTCTGGTTTTTTAGTCTGGCAAATCACCAATCTATGGCAGCGACGCATGAAAATCGTTCTCGATCCGATTGGACTTACGCATGTTCAGTTTCTATTGCTTAACGCTTTGGCAACGATGAATAAAACCATCGATAAACCCATCACACAAATGATGCTCGCCAATAATACAAACTGCGATAAAATGATGGTTTCTAAAGTCCTTCGTTTGTTAGAAGAGCGAAAATACATTATGCGAAAAGCACATCATCTCGATACGCGTTCACGTTCCTTATTGCTCACTACTAAAGGAATGGAGCTCATCGAAAAAGCAACCCCGGTTTTTATCAAAGCGGAAGAAGATTTTTTTAAAAGCCTCAAGTCGAAACAAAAGTCGATGGATAAAAAATTCAAGAAAATCATCAAAACAAATCGTAAGGCCTTAAAGAATTCGCTTGAGTCTAGCAGCCAAGAATCAGAAAGCGAATAATTTATTTGCATAGTCCAATTTACTTCCCTTGCTTTGTTCTATAATTATCAAGGGGTGCTGCACGAAGGTGTGGCTGAGATTATACCCTTTTCAGTTGCCTTTTAACTGAAAGAACCTGATCTGGGTAATGCCAGCGTAGGGACATAGGTATTGTTTTACAATTTGTCGGATGTGCCGGCCCCTGCTTATCCGTTGTTTATAAAACAACAGCGATGCGTATTGCGTTTTTTTCATTTGCCTTAATGCTTGGATGCCTTTTCCAAGTTAAATCTCAATCCCTTATTCAAGGCCAAATTACCGACTCCAATGGAAGCCCCGTTTCAGGAGCAATTGTTCATGTTAACGGAACTTTTCTAGCCATTTCATCCGACGCCAAAGGAAACTACATGCTTAGAAATTCTTCAGAATCAGAAATCGTGATTGAAGTAAGCATGCTAGGTTTTATTACTTCCAGTAAGCGAATTACTCCTTCGAAAGAAACGAAACTCGATTTTATACTGCAGCCCAAAGTGTTTATAGCCGACGAAGTTGTGATAAGCGCAACGAGGGCCGGTGATAAATCTGCCATGGCATTTACAACGCTCTCGAAAAAAGAAATTGCCGATCAGAATTTGGGTCAAGACATGCCCATGCTACTCAACAATCAACCTTCTGTTGTGGTAAATTCGGATGCGGGAACTGGAATCGGATACACGGGTATTCGGGTTCGAGGCAGCGATCCAACACGCACCAATGTTACAGTTAACGGTATTCCCATGAACGATGCCGAATCGCATGGATTGTTTTGGGTAAACATGCCCGATTTTGCATCTTCGGTTAGCAGCATCCAACTTCAGCGAGGTGTTGGAACATCCACCAACGGAGCCGGCGCTTTTGGGGCAACGCTCAATATGCAAACAAACGAATTCAAAGGAACGCCTTATGCATCAATTACTTCGGGAGGCGGTTCATTTAACACATTCAGAAATACGCTGGAAGTTGGAACGGGTTTAATAAACGGATTCACATTCGACCTCCGACTTTCCAAACTCAACAGTGATGGGTTCATCGATCAATCTACTTCCGATTTGAAATCCTTCTTCTTAACTGCCGCTTGGTATAAAGGGAAATCGACATTTAGGGCAAATGTTTTTTCGGGAAAAGAGAAAACCGGTCAGGCTTGGTATGGTGTTCCTCAAGACTCATTGGAAACAAATCCAACCTACAATCCTGCTGGAAGCTATTACAACGAAGAAGGGAAAGAAGTTTTTTATGACAACCAAACCGACAATTACCAGCAAGACCATTATCAATTTTTTATAAATCATCAAGCAGGAAAGAATCTGCTTTTGAATGCCGCGCTTCATTACACAAAAGGGTTTGGCTATTATGAAGAATACATGCAAGACCAATCCATCGGTCTTTACGGCATGGGCGATTTGTATTTTGGAGAAAAGCCCTTTGTAATAGATTCAGATACGGTTCTTGTTCCAACCGATACCATTTCAAATACATCCTTGGTTCGTAGACGTTGGCTCGACAATCGGTTTTATGGAACTGTTTTTTCAGCAACGTTTTCACCAAGCAGTCGTATAAATCTTGTGTTTGGCGGTGGATGGAATCGTTATACAGGACAACATTTTGGGGAAGTTACCTGGGCAGAATACGCTTCTGCATTTCCTATCAATTATCGCTATTATCAAGATACTGCATCCAAAACAGACTTGAACATTTACACCAAAGCAAACATCGAAATTATTTCAGGACTCGATTTATTTGCTGATTTTCAATACCGAACAATTCGCTATTCGTTTTTAGGGTATAATGAAATTTATAAAATTGCTCAACAAGAAGTAGTATTGAATTTTATCAATCCTAAATTGGGTTTAACCTGGGATCTGAATAGTAAAAACAGATTGTTTAGTT
The DNA here is from genome assembly GCA_943330985.1 of Chitinophaga pinensis. The sequence continues at coordinate 2,630 of CALQJV010000096.1, read as the reverse complement.
CCTACTCAATTGGAAACAGAGAGCCCGTTCGCGACGACTACACAAACTCATCCGCATTGAGTCGCCCATTGCCAGAACAATTGCAAGATTTCGAATTGGGCTATCGATTTAAAGGAAAGACATTCATGTTTGGACTTACAGGATATTACATGGATTACAAAAACCAGTTGGTTTTGACTGGCGCATTAAACGATGTAGGAGCCGCAAGCCGCATTAATACTCCGGAAAGTTATCGAGCAGGAATTGAATTGGAGGCATCATGGACCTTAACCAAAAAGATATCATGGCAAGGAAATGTTGCATTGAGTCGAAATAAAATCAAGGATTTTACCGAATACATAAGCATTGACGATACGTTTGAGCAGCAAATCAACAACTATTCAAACACCGACATCTCGTTTTCTCCCAATGCCGTTGGTTCTTCAACCTTCGCTTATGAACCCATTAGAAATCTTCGCTTCTCCTTAATTAGCAAGTATGTTGGGAAACAATATTTAGACAATACGCAATCGGATCTTCGAAAGCTGGATGCATTTACAACACAGGCAATTCGCGTAAATTGGAATCCGGAATTTACCAAAGCTCCAGGAATCGAATTCGCACTTTCTGTAAACAATATCTTGGATGTAAATTACAGTCCTAATGGAGCAACTTACCCAGCAATTTATGGAGGTGTGCGTTACGATTACAACTATTACTTCACGCAAGCAGGTCGGAATGTCCTACTTCTCATAAAGCTTAAATTCTAATCTTTATTGAGCAACCACCCAACGAAGCGTTTTGAGCGATGCTCCCGTTTGCACTTTTATGAAATAAATCCCATCGGGAACCAGAGGTAATTCGAGTGTAAATGAATCTCCTTTGCCAGGATTTGAATTTGAAACAAGTTGACCCAAGGAATTGTATACCTCAACACGAACATCCATCGGCTTTTCAAGCGAAATATTTAACTGACTTTTTCCTTGCGATGGATTTGGGAAAACACGAATATCCGAAAGAAACCCATCTTGGTTTTCTATCCCCAAAGCGCTTCCTGTTGTAAAAGGAAATTCAACACGAGTTCCAAAATCAGCATTGAATATTTTCAAAATTCCGCCGGTATCTGCTTTTCGTAAACGAATAAATCCATTTCCTGCATCGGGATTTGCCCACCAACTCAAGCCATCTTTCCCCAAATCTTCCATGATAAATTTATAACAACCAACGGGCAAGTCAACCGTATCGCGGTAAGTGGTTGCTGCTGTTAATCCACTTCGTTCGTAGAGGATATTTCCCGATATATCTTTCAGCGTCCACGTATTTTCTTCGGGCGAATTGTTTGTGAAAAATTCCACGACAATTCGCTCGGGCGCCACATAAGGAGTTGTAAAGTTAGAGCGCATCATATTATTGTATGTATAATCATCCGCTTGTCCATTGGCTGAAATCACCTCTACTTCAAACACTCCCGAAGCCACACCCCAAACTACATTGGCAGGAAGCAGAACTTCTTCCGATTCCATAAATCCGATGTTTCCGTTCCAAGTAAAGCTGTTCTTTATTCCTCCTGCCGGACCGTATTCAATCACCGCCGAGGTAAGAGCATTACGCCCATTGTTTCTTAGAATAACTTGGGGATTGCCACAAATAGGATTAAATCTTCTGTACGAATAACGATCACTAGGCGCAAGAATGTCTTCGATGGATGCATCGGTTTGAAAAGAAGGCGCTCCGTATTCCAATGCATATGCGCGAACTACATAGTTGGCATAGGATGCTGCAATAAAATCAGGCATGGTCATTTCGAACGATTGAACTGAAGCAGGACTCACCGTAAAATCGAAGGCGTCGGGATAAACCAAATCGCCAGGACACCAATTGCCTCGATCGTACACCCAAGTTCCACCTTGAGGATAAACGGCATTCAATCCGCAGTCATCTCTCCACACCAATTTCTGAGAAAATACTTCCCCGTTTCGAGAAAGCGTTCGCATCTTTGGGCAAAACTCTGCGCAACCTTCGTTGGCTTCTCCTCCGTGTCCACTTTGCATAATGCGCATACGAAGCGATTCTGTTTCGGAGCCAAGTGTAATTTCTTGTGTGCCCAAAAGAGTGTTAATTGGATTATTTACATCGCCATAGGAGTAGCTTCCTTGCCATAAGTTTTGCAGATTTTTAAAAGGACGAATGGGTGTTCCTTCCGTAACCACAAATTCCAAATTAATAATCCATCCTCGTCCAACATTGGTTTCATAGCCGGTATGTTGGTATTCAATTTCCACAGAATCGCGCAACAAACCTTCGAAATCGGTAACATCAATCATCCAATCCGATTTCCATGCTGACGAAAAGGAATTCCCATAAGGAGTGATAAAGCGCGCTAATTCTATATTCATCGACGTACTATCTACACCACCTTTTCTTCGCAGGTAAACATAATTGAGATAATCCCACTCGCCGCAGTTTTCGCCCGAAGGACATTTAAAAGACAATTTCATCATCACCTTATGAATGTTGCTGACTTGCGCAGGAAAAACACCCCAACTTTTATAAGCTGTATATCCAGCGCCAGGATCTGTTCTGATTAATTGATTAACATGTGTTTTAATGGAAGTCGTATCTCCGGGTGCCGCGTTAACTTCTGAAAAAAG
>CALQJV010000095.1 GCA_943330985.1 Chitinophaga pinensis | reverse complement strand
GTGCATACACTCGAAGATGTTGACTATACAATCAATGCCTTTTCGAGCATCAAAGACAAACTTAAAAATGGCCATTACGATAGAGCCATGGAAAAAGTAATGGGTTAAATTACCTTTTAGAAATTGAAATCCCCGAATCAGCAATGTTTCGGGGATTTTTCATTTTTATGTTTATCGCTTTACAGAAACGATTTATCGTTTTGTGATGTGATACGTTTCGAATGTCTTCAGAAAGATTATGTATGAGCTCTTGCAAGGCTTTTTTATCATCAAATTCAGATAAATGCAAAATTTGAGCGATTTTAACACCCAGTTTTGAATATTGTTAAGTTATTCGTAAATTCGATTTGACTTTCAAGAATAATGAAACAGAGGATATATTTTGACACTTCAGTTTTCGGTGGGGTATTCGACAGTGAATTTGACGAGTCAACTTTACAACTTTTCGAGCGGGTTAAGCTCGGAAAAATTATTTGTGTATACTCCGACTTGACTGAAACAGAGCTTGTGAAAGCTCCAAAACACGTTAGAGATTATTTTAAATTATTACCAAAGAAGTACCTGGAAAGAGTTGAAATTGATAATGATATTTTAACTTTAGCTACTAAATACATTGAGGAAAAAGTTGTTGGACAAACTAGTTTCGACGACTGTCTTCACATTGCAACCGCCACTATTCATAAAGCTGACATTTTAGCAAGTTGGAATTTTAAACACATTGTTAACGTTTACAGAATTCGTGGTTACAACTCCATTAACTTACGAATGAATTATACAACACTCGAAATCCGTTCACCCAAAGAAATTACTGAATATGAAGACTAAAAAAGAAATAAAAGAAAAAGAGTTTGACACAGTTAAGACTTTTAGAAAAATTAAAGAACAAATCTCAAATGACTTGACAGGTAAAACTTTCGAACAAATTAAGGAATATTTACGCGTTAACAGTTTGAAAATTAACTCTAATTAACGCAGCCATATAGCGCTCTCCAAATATTTGCGTATTTAGGTTAATTGAAATATTGTGGACTTTTTGTTATATTCGTGTTGCTTAAAAATCTCATTCACCAAATCCTAAACTTTTTTTGATCGCTGAGATCGTAAGGCAATACTACTATCATTTTCAAATTGATTTAGTAATTAACGTTAACAATCTGTCAAAATTTCAAACAGAAAACACCACTTGTTCATTAATGGTAAAAATTCCGCCCATCGCAAATCTACAATCATGTAGGCAAAACTTTAACAAGAAGATAGTTCAATCATTAGTATTCGATTTGTTAATGCTTTTTTGATGCATTTTTATGTCTTGAAATAGGCAATGAGCCTTTTGAAAGGATTCCATTAATATCAAGCGGCATTAATTTAGGGGAATAACAACGTGAGTATTTTCCCAGACCTAGCTGTCCAGAGGGATTGTCTCCAAATGTATAAATCTTGCCTGTTGAGTCAACTGCAATACATTGAAAGCACCCGCCTCCAATGTTTACAATGTTTTTAAAAGACTTAATTAAAATAGGAGTTGAGTAGCTGATAGTGTCTCCTGTTCCTAACATTCCAAAATGGTTTTTGCCCCAAGCCCATACATTTTTATTTTCATCAATAGCAAGTGAATGCCATGGAAAATTAATGGGTTAAATTACCTTTTTGAAATCCCCGATTCAGCAATGTTTCGGGGATTTTTCTTTTTATGTAAATTGATTTATCAGAAATGGTTTGTCTCTTTGTGACATGATGAAATGGTGAACGTATTGCATCAGATTAGAGGAATGGAACAAACCAAACGGATGATTTTAAGAACATCAAATGTTAGCAAACTGAAAAGCCAATGCTATGGCTTAAACTATATTTTATCTAAAAATTCTTCTGCTTGGATTTTCAAATCGGGAAGTTCTCGACAAACGATTGTCCAAATAACTTCGTCTGAAATAGTATCATAGCTGTGAATAATTCTATTTCTAGTCCCAATAATATTTTTGGCATTACAAAGTTCGAAATTTGGATCAAACTTCATTATTCTATTTACTGCTTCCCCGATTATTTCTAAATTTCTCTCAACAGCTTTCTTAGTTTTCAAATCAGTTTTATAGACATTGAAAACTCCAAATTCTCCAAGAAATAAATTAATTTAATCAATACATTGTAGAATATCAAGCAAGCATGTTTGAATTCTAATATCTATAAAGTTTTACTTTGGTCTTTTCTAATTGCTCCTTGAAAAATCTGTTTCGAATACCTCTCTCTTCAAGTAAATCTACTTGACGTTTTAAGATTTCTTCAAGTTTTTGTTTTAAATTGAAATACAATTCAGTATACTTGAATGGATCATTCTCATCAAAGTCTACTAATAAATCGATATCAGAACTTGTATTAAAATCATCTCTTGTGACAGAACCAAAAGCAAATAAAGACTTAACTCTGTTTGCTTTGCAGAGTTCCTGGATCTTATCAATTTGTGGTTTTTCTAAATGCATATTCAAATGTAGGTTTTTTAATGGACTGACAAAATAGTATTGGCCATAACTTACTAGTTTACGTATCTTCGATGCCATGAGCTGGATCGTGTTTTTTTTCTGGTTTGCTATGTTGTTTTGGGCAATAATAAAACTCCCTTTCTTCCAAAAATCGGGAGTAAAACCACATGCTCTTTCTTTTGTATTCGCAATAAAAGTGATTGCAGGTATTGGACTCACTCTCGTTTACACCTATTATTATTCCGACAGAAGTACGGCCGATATTTACAAGTATTTCGACGATGCCCAAATCATCGCTTCTACCCTACCCGAGCATCCGAAATTGTATGCTGAACTTATTACTGGTATTAACGACAATGACCCTCGGCTAGAAGTTTATGTTAAGCAAATGAAGAACTGGTCGGCACACAGCGATCAATGGCTTTCATATACTCAAACCCGTAATTTCAATTTATTCAACTCTAACAGAATCATTACACGGTTCAATGCATTGCTTTTGCCAATAAGCTTGGGAAATATGTATACGCATGTGCTATTCATGTGCTTTCTTTCTCTTTGTGGATTAACCGCTTTGTTTCGGTTATTATTATCTCATATCCGAGAAAAACAGCTCCCATTATTTATTGTCATTTTCATATGGCCTTCTGTATTGTTTTGGTGTTCGGGTGTTTTAAAAGATGGCCTCATTATTTCGGCTTTGTATTTCTTGCTTTATATAGTATTGAATAGAGATAAAATTTTTCAACGCAAAGTTGTATATATACTTGCTATTGCTTCTTTAATTGCGATTTTACTCATAACAAAATACTATGTTGTTTTGGCCTTGATTCCTGCAATAATCGGAATGAGTATTCAAGGTCTACGGCAATCTATAAAACCACTGCATGCTCATTCATTGGCATTTTCACTTTGTTTTATAATGATGATTGGAAGTTCAGTGGTTGGGTTTTCACCAAACGGCATCGATATCATTCAGGCCAAACGCGAAGAAGCACTTAAAGCGGCAATTCTAGGCGATGCGAAGCATTATTTATTTGTCGATAATTTGGAGAATTCTGCTTTTGGTTTTATTCGAAAAATCCCTGAAGCTGCTGCAAACGGACTATTCAGACCATTCCTTTGGGAAACGGGAAATTCGCCATTTATCGCTTTAACAGCACTTGAGAATTTAGTACTCATGCTATTGATTATTGGAGTAATTGCCTTTCCAGATAAAAAACAGTTCAACGATTCAAAAGTCTGGATACTTATTTCATTTGTGATTTGCCTCGCGCTAATAATTGGATTTACTACTCCAATTAGCGGAGGAATTGTTCGCTACAAAACAGCTTTTATTCCTGCATTTTGTTCTGCGTTAGTGATGTTAATTGATTTCTCGAAATTAGGTGATCGCATACATTTCACCAATAAAATGAGCCGATTACAAAAGTTACTTTTCTCCAAAAACGAGAAATAGCAATCAATTATTTGCTCGACTCCAAAAGTGCAATTGCCTGAATCGATGAGTTAACTTCCAATTTTCGAAGGATGTTTTTACGGTGAATTTTAACCGTTTGAATACTTAATTGCAATAAAACGGCAATTTCTTGCGAAGACTTCCCTTGGGATACAAAAGTCAACACCTCTTTTTCACGTCGGGTTAGAGAATCGATTACACCACCATTATAAGCACTTGAATTAATTTCAGTTGTTTTACTTCCTATACTTAAATACCCAACAACCTTTTGCAACACTTGATTTTCAGGCATTAAGATTACGGTTCCAAAATCAATCAATTTCTCTGTATTCGTTTGATGAAATACTTGATTCATCTGCATACACCAGGAATAGGAACCATTCGCTAGTCGTAAGCGATAGAAAACTTTCAATTTGGATTCTGTTTTTTCCTTGAAACTCATTTTCAAAAGCAATCCGGCTGTCTTCGTTAAAATTTGCAGAAAATGAATTAAATCATCGGGATGTATTGTTTTCTCTAAGATGCGCAAATCACTCTTTAAAAACACCTCCTTGTCAATCCCATAAAAATTAGACAAAGCATTGTTTACATATAAATAGGAAGCACTCTCATAATTTAACATGTAAACTCCAATGCCCATTTCTTCGAACATGCGCAAATCCAAGACCGAGGATTTCATAAACTGACTTAAATCGGAATTCAGATTTAATTTCTTCAGTAATTTATGGAGTTGGCTTACTAATAATAATGCAGGATGCTCATCCTCTTTCAACCGAATATTGTTTGAATCTTCATTCATTGCATACACGTTTTTAATTGAATGCAAAGTACAGTGTATTATCTACACCTAGCCTCACCCTAAAGGAGTATAAAAAAATTACAGAGATTTTAATTCGTTCGCTAAAGAAGTTAAAACCGATTTCGCATCTCCAAACAACATACTGGTTTTGGGATTGTAAAAAAGCTGATTGTCGATTCCCGCATATCCAGCATTCATTGAACGCTTATTCACAATTATATGAGACGCATTTTCAACTTCCAAAATAGGCATTCCGTATATTGGACTCGAAGGATCCGTTTTAGCAGCCGGATTTACCACGTCGTTTGCTCCTACTACAAGAACAACATCCGTTGAAGCAAACTCGGGATTAATTTCTTCCATTTCGGAAAGCTTTCCATAATCAACGCTTGATTCGGCAAGAAGTACATTCATGTGTCCTGGCATACGACCAGCAACGGGATGAATGGCGTATTTCACTTCCACACCGCGCGATTCAAGTATCAATTCAATTTCGTGGATGATATGTTGGGCTTGAGCTACAGCTAATCCATAACCCGGAACAATAATGACTTTCTTGGAATAATTCATCAATACAGCCAAATCAGCAACCTGGATATCTTTCACCGTTCCACCAACAGCAGATGTTCCACCAACAGCCGAACTTCCTCCAAAAGCACCAAAAATAACGCTACTTAACGAGCGATTCATGGCTTTACACATGATAACCGTTAAAAGAGTTCCTGCCGACCCAACCAAAATCCCTCCGGTTAGCATCGCTTTATTTCCATAAAGAAAACCACCAAAGGCAGCAGCCAATCCAGTAAATGAATTAAGTAAAGAAATTACCACAGGCATATCGGCTCCTCCAATGGGAACCACAAACAGAATTCCATAAAGCAGCGAAAGAGCAAGCAAACTATACATATAAATAGGCGTGTTCAAAGCTGGGTTAATCACCATCATGACTCCCAAACCAAGGGTGATAATCATTATCACGGTGTTTACAAT
>CALQJV010000094.1 GCA_943330985.1 Chitinophaga pinensis | reverse complement strand
TTGATTTATAATGACGCTACCTGTTTTTTACAACATGAGGTTTACACACTCATCAACGATCAAATTTATTCGGGGAAAGAATACCGGTACACAAATCGAGTAGCTTCTAATTTCATCAATTCTGTTTTTACGCTTTCCGACGGCTCTACCGCATTGGTAATTTATGATTACGAACCCGTTGATCCACTTGGCTTTGGAGAATATGGACATACTGCAGATGAGTTTATTTCCATTATGAAAACAGATAATCAAAATCTGCTCAACATAGGACATCGCATTGAAGCAGCATCCAATATAGTTATTGGAGAAAAAAATCCACAAAAAATCGAAAACGTTAAATCGGTTAATTACGCTTGGGTCGATTTTGGGAAAGTTTTTGAAATAGATATCAAAGGAATTCAGCCGAAAGACAATAAAACACTCCGCTTTCGTATCAATGAACAAGGTAAAGTTGTATCCGCTGATTGAGATCGATTTACCTTGTTTTAAATGGGTTGCATTTTGAACGATTTCTATCGTTATTTGCGGCATAAATAGAAATTAATTTTTCCACTATGAAACGTATAATAATTGCCTGCCTTTTGCTTGCAGGAATGGCTTCTCAGCAAGTAGTTCGTGCCGATGAAGGAATGTGGCTTCCACTTTTGTTGAAGCGATTGAACTATGAAGACATGAAAAAGAAAGGCTGCAAGCTTACAGCTGATGAAATTTATAACATCAACAATTCAAGTCTGAAAGATGCGATTGTCATGCTTAGTGGAGGTTCTTGTACTGCCGAAGCAATTTCTTCAGAAGGACTCCTTCTCACTAATCACCACTGTGGTTACGAAGCAATCCAAACTAATTCTACAGTAGAACACGACTACTTGACCAACGGATTTTATGCGAAATCGAAGTCGGAAGAGCTTCCTTCTGGAGGTATTACAGCATCTTTTCTTGTGCGCATTGAAGATGTTAAAGATCGAATTCTAGGAGAATTGAATGCTGGAATGACTGAAGCAGAGCGTTCTGCTAAAGTTCGTCAAATTGCAAAAGCTATTGAAGCGGAATCTACCGAAGGAACTGGATTTAATGCATCAGTGAAAGGATTTTTTGATGGAAACGAATATTACCTATTTGTTTATGAAACATTTACCGACGTGCGTTTGGTTGGAGCTCCACCAGAATCGGTTGGTAAATTTGGTGGCGACACCGATAATTGGATGTGGCCTCGCCACACAGGTGATTTTAGTTTGCTTCGTGTATATGCCGGAGCAGATAATAAACCGGCCGAGTTTTCTGAAAGCAATCAACCTTATAAGCCCAAAAAATTCTTGCCAATTTCCTTAGATGGTTTGAAAGAAAATGACTTCACCATGGTGATGGGTTATCCTGGAAGAACAGATCGTTATTTAACTTCTTATGGAGTTCAAATGGCATTGGATATTAGCAATCCAGCGGTTGTGAAAATCCGCGATAAGAAACTAAAGTTGATGAAAGAAGATATGGATGTTAGTAAAGAAATCCGTATCAAATACGCATCAACATACGCTCAAACTGCAAACTATTGGAAGTATTTTATTGGACAAAGTGAGCAGTTAAAGAATAACGGAGTTGTAGAAAAGAAAAAGGATTTGGAAGTGAAATTCCAAACTTGGGCAAGTCAAGATCCAGAACGTTTAGCAAAATATGGTTATGCCCTTCGCGATCTCGAAAATGCATACACCGATATGCGCAAAGTTGTTTTGATGCGTACCTATTTAAATGAAGCAATTTTACAAGGTGCTGCAGTGCCCTATTTTGCATACCAGATGGGGCAATTAAAAGAAGTACTTCTCGATACAAGTAACGCAGGAGCAAATACTGCAGCCGCTATTGCTGAGGCGCGCACTGCTGCTGAACTTTTCTATAAAGATTACAACGTCGGGACGGATAAAAAACTACTTGAGGCCATGTTAAGTATGTATGCTGAAAGCATTCCTAAAGACATGCAACCACCAATTCTCGATTCAATAAGTAAGAGATTTAACAACAATTACAAAGCATTTGTTGAGGATGTTTATGCAAGATCATTATATGCTTCAGCTGATAAGTTTTTTGCATTCTTAGATAAACCAGATGTAACGATTCTTGAAAATGATCCTGCAATTCAAGTAAGCAGTAGTTTTTTACAACATTTCATGAGTAATTACCGACCACAAATTGTTGAGATTCAATCGCGCATTGAGAAAGGAAATCGTGCTTTTGTTGCCGGTTTACGTGAAATGATGCCAGAGAAGAAATTTTACCCAAATGCGAATTCTACTATGCGACTAACTTATGGTCAGGTTAAAGATTATGATCCTCGCGATGGTGTTGAATACAATGAGTATACAACGCTTAAAGGAGTTGTTGAAAAAGAAGACGCTTCGAATCCAGAATTTTTTGTTCCTGCAGGTTTGAAAGAACTTTACAAGAAAAAAGACTACGGGATTTATGGAGAGAAAGACGAACTTCATACCTGCTTCATCTCTACAAACGATATTACAGGTGGAAATTCTGGAAGTCCAGTAATTAATGGCAAAGGTGAATTGGTTGGATGCGCTTTTGATGGAAATTGGGAAGCAATGAGTGGCGATATTTTCTTTGAAGATCAAGTTCAACGTACCATTTCTGCGGATATCCGTTATATTCTTTTCCTAATTGATAAATTAGGAGGAGCTGGTAATATTGTGGATGAGATGCAATTGATGAAAAAAGGGAAAAAAGTGAAAAGATAATTTTCACTAAACAATAGATTCAAGCGGGATAAAGAAATTTGTCCCGCTTTTTTTATGTCACATTCGCGTATTTCGTCAGTTCAGGATATTTCATTTTCAAGGAAAGTAACTTCTCAACAATTGCGGAAGCAATGAGATAATCCTTGTACCAATTTTGGTCGGATGGAACAATTGTCCAAGGTGCTGCTTTATTACACGATTTGAAAATATCTTCAAATGCAATTTGGTACTTATTCCACAACTTAGATTCTTCAATATCAGCCTCTTTGTATTTCCATCGTTTTTCTGGAATAGATAATCGTTCATTAAATCGAATTGTCTGTTCCTCCTTCGAAATATGCAGGTAAAATTTCAACAAATGTGTATCTGAATCTTGAAGCAGCATTTCCCACGAATTTATATGGTGAAACCTGCGTTTAATTTCCTCTTTCCCAATACGAACATGCACTCTTGGAACAAGAACATCTTCATAATGAGAGCGGTTAAATATCTGAATCATTCCTTTTTCGGGCGCATGTTGGTGTATTCTCCAAAGAAAGTCGTGCGCCAATTCTTCTTCTGTAGGGACTTTGAATGCTTTTACTTTGCATCCCATCGGATTCACACCACTAAATACATGCTGAACAGCACCGTCTTTTCCAGAAGCATCGAGGCCTTGCAAAACAATTAGAAGGCTGTGTTTTTTTTCCGCAATTAATATTGCTTGAAGTTCTTGAAGTTGACTTAACAGATTTTCAGTCTTTTGTTTAATTACACTTTTCTGCAATTCTTGCGGCGCTCTAGTTGATATATTTTGAAGTTTGATCATCTCTATAAGAATTGATTAATAATTAAACAAATTGCACCACTTAAAAGTAAAATGAGCATTCTAGGTAAGGCAAGTTTTCTGACTTCCTCAGATGCCCAAATCTTTATATACATTATTTTTAAAACAATATTGCTCATGATAGCAATTAGGCAAGGGCTTATTAAGCTACTATTTTGAGTTATCGTATGATCTTGAAATATGTTCATTAAAAAGGGATCAACATCAGCAAAACCTACAACAACAGCAATAAAATTAAGTCCGGGTTCTCCAAAAATAGAAAGACTGTATTGAGTTGCCAATGAAAAAAGCACATATAAACTCGCAAAAATCAAGGCCACTTTAAGTTCTAATGGATTGTTGATGAGAGTTAAAGGCGCAACTGTTTTTTTGCTTTCCGATTGTTCTCTTTTAATCAATCGATAAATGGAAAATCCCAGTACGATTGCCATTAATAAGAGAAATGGAATAAGTCTCTTCGCAATTTCACTATTGAAAATACTAGCAAGTAATCCTACACGGAAAAGCATCGCACAGTTTGCAAACAAGATCCCATTTGTTTGCTTTACAAATCGTCCTGATTCCGAATGGCTTTGTCGTGCAAGTACTATTGTTGCCGCAGTGCTACTATACAAACCCGCTAAAGCCCCCGATAATTCTTCTCCACTTTTTGTAAAAACAAATTTCCGAATCAAATAACTTACATACGAAATGCCCGAAATAACCACTACAGCTTGAAATAACTTGTACAAAGACAAATGCTCAAATCCCGTTAAAGGATCTTGGGGAAGAACAGGTAAAATGATTCCCACCATTGCAATAAATTTGGCCAAGGTTATAAATTCGTCATCGGCTGTTTTACTTATTAATCCTTTAAAATAATCTTTCATTTCTGAAAGAATAAGTATCCCTACAACCAAAATAAGCACCATGCTTTTCGACAACAATACAATGCATGGACCCAAACAATAGGTTATTAAAAGCAATACCAAACTCGTAATGCCCATATTGGTTTGGTTGCGACTTCGTTGATAATAATATACAGAAAGCCAGGCCCCAATTATAAGTCCGCCGCCTAAAAATAAGCGCCAGGATGCAGAATCAAAGAGAAACAATATGTATCCTAATATTCCAATAAATGTGAATGTGCGGTCTGTTCCGAAAAGACGACCGCTTATTTCTTTTGCATGTAAACGACGTTGCTCGAGCCCAATGATTAATGATAGGAGTCCAGTAAGCAGAAGATTTTTTACATCTTCAGGAATTACATTCAGTTGCTCCATTTGATTTTATTTAAGTTGTGAATCGCAATCTTGCGTATTGAACATTTTACCCCGCCCAGTTTTCTCGATCTAGGCTCCGAAGTTGAATTGCTTCAGATAGGTGAACAAGTTCTATATTTTCAGAAGTTTCGAGATCGGCAATGGTACGTGCAACTTTTAAAATACGATCGTAAGCCCTCGCCGATAAAGACAATCGTTCCATGGCTGTTTTGAGTAACTGATTGCCACCTTCATTTATTCTGCACCATTTTCGCAACATCTGAGAGTTCATTTGTGCGTTGCAATAGATTCCGGGTAGATGTCCGAATCGTTCTTTTTGAATGTTACGCGCTTGAATTACCCGTTCACGAATGATTGAACTCTTTTCCGAATGTCGAGCATTGGTTAATTCATCGAATTTAACCGGAGTGACTTCAATATGAAGATCTATCCGATCGAGCAAAGGCCCCGAAACCCGGTTTAAATATTTCTGAACGATTCCGGGTCCACACACACATTCTTTTTCGGGATGGTTGTAATACCCACACGGACAGGGGTTCATCGAAGCTACTAGCATAAAACTGGAGGGGAATTCTACACTTGATCGTGCACGTGAAATCGTAACAATTCGATCTTCAAGTGGCTGCCTCATCACCTCCAAAACGGTGCGTTTAAATTCCGGAAGTTCATCTAGAAAAAGAACGCCATTGTGCGCCAACGATATTTCACCTGGTAATGGATTGCTTCCTCCGCCGACTAAAGCTGCGTCGCTGATGGAATGATGAGGACTGCGAAATGGGCGTGAAGTGAGCAGTGATGAACGCTTTCCCAATTTACCCGCAACCGAATGGATTTTGGTTGTTTCCAATGCCTCTTCCAATGTGAACGATGGAAGGATGGATGGGAGACGTTTAGCAAGCATCGTCTTTCCTGCACCAGGAGGACCAATGAGAATTACATTGT
>CALQJV010000093.1 GCA_943330985.1 Chitinophaga pinensis | reverse complement strand
TTCAGAAGCGTTAGAAATTCTAAAAAGCAAGAAAAACAGAATAATTCTTCAGACAAAAAAATTCGATTGGCCTCAAACCCAATTACGTTCTTCGCTCAACGGAACATTAAGTCAAGATCGAGACACCCGTATTGAGAGTGCTTTCGACTTCAAAACGGTCACTGAACAACAACCAAATACTTCAGATGTTTCCGACCTCCAATTTGCAGGTATTTTAGCGAAACACACAAAATCGAATGCCATTGTTCTTGTTAAAAATTTACAATTACTAGCAAGCGGAACGGGTCAAACATCTCGCGTAGATGCAGTTAAGCAGTCGATTGAAAAATGCCGACGCATGGGATTTGAGACAACAGGAGCTGTTTTAGCTTCCGACGCTTTTTTCCCATTCCAGGATAATATTGAACTTGCCGCAGAAGCAGGTATTTCTGCCATTGTTCAACCCGGGGGTTCAGTTCGAGATCAAGAATGCATTGACACAGCCAATCGCCTGGGAATTGCGATGGTTATTACAGGAATAAGACATTTTAAACATTAATACCAACTCAGAAATAGCATGGGTTTATTTAATTTTTTCTCTCAGGAAATTGCGATCGATCTTGGAACAGCCAATACGATCATCATTCACAACGATAAAGTTGTGGTTGACGAACCATCTATTGTCGCTATTGAGCGCTCGACAGGCAAAGTGATTGCCGTTGGAAAGCAGGCCCAACAGATGCATGGAAAAACCCATGAAAATATCAAAACCATTCGACCCTTAAAAGATGGTGTAATTGCCGATTTCAACGCAGCGGAGCATATGATTCGCGGGATGATTAAAATGATTAATCCTGGTCGTAAAATATTTTCACCTTCCTTGGTCATGGTAATTTGTATTCCATCCGGGATTACTGAAGTGGAGAAGCGTGCCGTTCGCGATTCAGCCGAACATGCTGGCGCAAAAGAAGTGTACCTTATTCACGAACCGATGGCAGCGGCTATCGGTATTGGTATCGACGTGGAAGAGCCGATGGGGAATATGATTATTGACATTGGAGGAGGTACATCCGAAATTGCTGTTATTGCTTTGGGTGGAATTGTTTGTGATAAGAGTATTCGTGTTGCTGGTGATGATTTCACATCTGATATTGAAGATTACATGCGCCGTCAACACAATATCCACATTGGAGAACGAACTGCAGAACGTATTAAGATTGAAGTTGGTGCTGCACTAACAGAAATCGACAATCCTCCTGCTGATTATGCTGTTCACGGGAGAGATATGATGACTGGAATTCCAAAAGAAATCATGGTTTCGTATCAAGAAATTGCACATTGTTTAGATAAATCAATTGCGAAAATTGAAACGGCTATTTTGAATGCCTTGGAGATGACACCTCCTGAGCTTTCTGCAGATATTTACCGTACAGGAATTTATCTTGCGGGTGGAGGTTCTATGTTACGCGGATTAGACAAACGTATTTCGGCAAGAACCAAACTCCCTGTTTACATTGCTGAAGATCCACTTCGTGCAGTAGCTCGTGGAACAGGAATCGCGTTGAAAAATCGTGATAAATTCAAGTTCCTTATCCGATAATTGGATTTTTCTTTTTTGATATTAATAAACTATGCGGAATTTTTTCCTCCTCATTAGAAAATACAATTTCTTTATTGTCTTTCTCTTGCTGGAGGTCGTTTCAGGTATTTTGCTTGTTCGCAACTCCACGTATCAACGTGCGGCAGTAATCAGTACATCCAATGAGTTAGTTGGAAAAATATACACCGCATATAGTAACGTAACTGATTACTTAGTGTTAGGAGAGACGAATCGCATACTTTCTGCAGAAAATGCAAGACTTCGCCGTGCCGATTCGGTATCATTCTATGATCCAAGTTTTCGCGTACTCCGTGTAAACGACACCATCGGATTACAACAATACGAATACATCAGTGCACGTGTAGTAAACAATAGTGTCTCACGAGTAAACAATTACATCACCCTCGACAAAGGAAGTCTCCAAGGTATTCAACCTGAAATGGCAGTAATGGGCAGTAATGGCGTTGTTGGAATTGTGAAAGATGTATCCGAACATTTTAGCACGGTTATTTCCTTGCTTCACAGCAGCACAAAAATATCATCCAAAATAAAGAAGAACGATTACTTTGGCTCTTCGGTTTGGGATGGTGAAAATCCGCAAATTGCCAAATTATTAGATATTCCAAGTCACGCTCAAGTGAAAGTAGGAGATACCATTGTTACAAGTTCATATTCGGGCATTTTTCCGCGCGACATACTTGTAGGAGTTGTATCCGAAATTGGTACAAGCGGAGAAAGTTTCAAAGAAATCAAGCTAAAGTTAGCCACAGATTTCCAAAAGTTATCTTATGTTTATGTTGTTCGCAATCTATTAAAATCGGAACGCGATACACTCGAAGCTAAAAACCTTGTTATTCAATGATAGGCGAAATTCTAGTTCAGATAGTACGTTTTATATTATTGGTCTTTATTCAGGTTTTGGTTCTGAATCAGATTGAAATTGGTGGTGTTTTGAATGGCTTTCTTAACCCATATTTATATGTGTTATTTATACTTATGCTCCCCGTCAACATCAATAAAATCCTTCTATTATTTATCTGTTTTATAACGGGATTATCGATTGATCTTTTTAGTGGAACCGCAGGAATGCATGCTTCGGCCTGCTTGATTATTGGTTTTCTTCGTCCTGGTTTTTTACATATTATTGCTCCGCGCGAGGGATACGAAACAACCTTAAAACTCACAATGAGTGGAATGGGAAGCAGCACGTTTTTGATTTATGCTTCATCCCTTATATTTGTCCACCATTTTACACTTTTCCTCATTGAATCTTTCAACTTCTTGAATTTTTTCGAGTTGTTGTTGCGTGTAATAACATGTAGCTTAAGTACACTTTTCCTTGTAATTCTCAGTCAATTTCTCACTCAGGGTAATCGCGAAGTTTCCAAATGAATCTGTTTTCGGATCGCAAATATGTAATCAGTGCAATTTTCATAACCCTGATATCGATCTTTTTGATTCGACTGTTTTACATACAGGTTATTGAAGATCGTTACAAGTTAGCTGCGAACGATAATGCACTTCGACACAAAATTGAATACCCCGAGCGAGGCGTTATTTATGATAGAAATGGGAAAATTTTAGTCTACAACGAAGCCGCTTATGACTTGATGGTTATTCCCAAGCGCGTTAAAAAAATAGATACGCTTGATTTATGCAAGTTGTTAGACATAACCAAAGAGGATTTCATCAAAAAACTAAAGGAGTTGAAAGGAAAGAAATTCAGTTCGTTTAGACCTGAAATTTTCGAAAACGAACTTTCTCTCGAAACCTATGCTACACTTCAGGAAAAACTTTACAAGTTTCCTGGATTCTTTGTTCAAGCCCGAACATTGCGGAAATATCCATTGAAAATTGCCTCTCACGCTTTAGGATATGTGGGAGAGGTGGATGAAAATTTAATCAAGGACAATCCCTATTACCGCATGGGCGATAACATGGGATTGAGTGGTGTTGAGAAAAGCTATGAAGTGCCATTGCGAGGGCAACGCGGAGTGAAGATTGTGATGGTGGATGTATACAACCGTGAAAAAGGTAGTTTTGAGGACGGTAGATACGATACCGCTTCTGTTTTAGGCCGAAGTTTAACGTCTTCTATTGATGCCGAATTGCAACAATATGGTGAACAATTAATGCTAAATAAAATTGGGGCAATTGTAGCTATCGAACCACAAACGGGTGAGGTTTTGAGTATTGTTTCAAGTCCTACCTACGACCCTAACTTGCTCGTTGGACGCGTAAAAAGCAAGAATTACCGACGCATGTTGCTCGATACTTTAAAACCATTGTATAACCGTGCTACTATGGCAAAATACCCGCCTGGCTCAACATTCAAACTGGTTAATGCTTTAATAGGGCAGCAAGAAGGAGTTATAAACGGCTCTACGCTTTTTAGTTGCAGTAGAGGCTTTCACTTTGGAGGCTTAACAGTTGGATGCCATCCACATGCCTCACCTGTGAATCTTCTTTTTTCGATAACTACATCTTGCAATTCCTATTACTGCAATACATTTAAAAATATCCTTCAGAAATACCCCAAAACCCAAATCGGATTTACTGTTTGGCGTAATCATGTATTGAGCTTTGGGATTGGGAAAAAATTTCCGGTTGACCTTCCCCAAGAATCGAAAGGAAATGTTCCTACAGTAAAATATTACGATAAATATCATGGTGCTGGAAGATGGAATGCGATAACCGTAATTTCCCTAGCAATTGGACAAGGAGAGATGGGTGTAACACCCTTGCAAATGGCTAATTATTGTGCAACCATTGCAAATCGCGGATGGTTTTATCCTCCACATGTTATTAAAAAAGTGGAAGGTGGAGCCATTGACACATTATACAAACGAAAACATTATACAACGGTTAACAGGCGCTACTTTGATCCGGTGGTTGAAGGAATGCGCAATGTAATTTTAAATGGAACAGGAAGAATTGCCCAACTCGATTCACTTACAATTTGTGGGAAGACTGGTACTGCACAAAATCCTCATGGAAAAGACCATTCAATTTTTATTTGTTTTGCACCCATGAACAATCCCAAAATTGCCATAGCAGTATATGTAGAAAATGCGGGATTTGGTGCGGCTTGGGCGGCTCCTATAGCAAGTTTAATGTTGGAAAAGTATTTACGTAGGGAAGTTAAACGCCCAGAAATGGAAAAACGCATTTTAGATGCGAATCTGCTTCCTAAAAAATCGGATTGGATTCCCAAAAAATAAACATGGCCAACAGAAACAAAGACGCAGTATTGCAGAACATCGATTGGATATTGGTATCATTATATCTGATATTGGTAATCATGGGCTGGTTTAATATTTATGCAGCTGTTTATAACGAAGAATACAAGAGTATTTTTGATACATCACAAAGTTATGGAATGCAGCTCGTATGGATTGGTTCTTCGCTAATGATTGCATTTATCATTTTAGTAATCGATGGAGAGTTCTTCCCAAAGTTTGCATGGGTTCTTTATGCCGCTTTTATATTACTACTAATCGTTGTGATTTTTGCGGGGAAGGAAGTAAAAGGTTCTAAATCTTGGATTGAGCTTGGATCGTTTCGAATTCAACCTGCCGAATTTGCGAAGTTTGCCACCAATTTGGCATTGGCCAAATACCTGAGTAACATCAACATCAAGTTTGAAAAACTAAACACCAAATTAATTGCTGCAGCCATTTTTGCTGTTCCCGCTTTAATCATCATTGCTCAAAACGAAACAGGCTCTGCACTCGTTTATGGCTCGTTTATTTTGGTTCTTTACCGAGAAGGATTAAGTGGCAATATTTTAATTATGGGTGTTGCGATGGTTATCTTGTTTATTGCTGCATTACTCATGGATGAAATGGTTTTAATCACCTTGTTGGGTATAATCGCTGCAGGGACTTTCTTGTTTGTACGATTAAAAATGCGGAATATCCTAATTGTATCAGGCATTCTGTTGGCTTCAGTTGCATTTGTCCATTCGGTCGATTACACATTCACCAATATTCTTGAGCCCCATCAAAAAAAACGTATTAATGTATTGCTTGGCAAAGAAGTAGATCCCAAAGGTGCAGGGTATAACGTGAATCAATCGATGATTGCCATAGGCTCAGGTGGAATTCTAGGGAAAGGATACTTAAACGGAACGCAAACCAAATACAACTACGTTCCTGAGCAAAGTACCGATTTCATTTTCTGTACTGTTGGCGAAGAATGGGG
>CALQJV010000092.1 GCA_943330985.1 Chitinophaga pinensis | reverse complement strand
CATACATTTCAATTTCCCGATCATTATCAATTTAAAAAAAGCGATATTGAATCGATAAAACAAAATAGTATTAAGTTTGCGAAAGACCGACCTTTGTTTATTACAACCAGCAAAGACCGTGTTCGTATTGAACCTTTATTATTAGAGGAAGAAAAATCTTCATGGATTGAAATTCCTTTAACAATAGAGATTGGAGAAGCTGAAAAATTCAATGAAATCATAGAAAATTATGTTAGATCAAATTAACGAAACGGTAAATTATATCCGTAGTAAAACGTCGAATTTCGAACCACTTTGTGGAATCATTTTAGGAACTGGCTTGGGTGGATTAGTCAATGAAATAGCCATTCAGTATACATTGCCTTACGAAGAAATTCCGCATTTCCCGGTTTCTACTGTTGAGGGGCATAGCGGTAAACTCATTTTTGGTACAATTGCCAATAAGCCGGTTGTTGTAATGCAAGGACGTTTTCATTTTTACGAGGGCTACAGTATGCAGCAAGTGGGCTTCCCGGTGCGCGTTATGAAGTATTTGGGCATTTCTACCTTGTTACTTAGTAATGCAAGTGGCGGTGTGAATCCGGCTTTTGAAATTGGCGATGTAATGATTCTCAACGATCATATCAATTTACTTCCCAACAATCCTTTGATGGGGAAAAATTTCAAAGAATTGGGGCCCCGCTTCCCAGATATGAGCGAACCTTATGATCGTTCCATCATTCAAAAAGCACATGGCATTGCAAAAAATCTAGGATATAACATTCACGAAGGTGTTTATGTAAGTGTTAGTGGACCTTGTTTTGAGACACCTGCCGAATACAAATACATGCGAATTATTGGTGGAGATGCCGTGGGTATGTCGACTGTACCTGAGGTGATTACAGCACGACACATGTCACTGCCTTGTTTTGCAGTTTCGGTCATTACAGATATTGGAGTTGAAGGACGTATTGTGGAAGTTACCCACCAAGATGTGATTGATGCGGCGTCTAAAGCTGAAGTAAAAATGACTGCTATATTCAAAGGATTGCTTGCTGAAATGTGAAATAATTTTCAGGTTTAATCATTCCCATTTTTTAGATGTTTTCTTTTTCATACTTTTGCACCCGAAAATAAAACAACAAAAACAATAGAAATGGCTGGTAAAGTAACATTCACGATGATTAAACCGGATGCGGTTAAGAATAATCACATTGGAGGCATCCTTCAAAAAATAAATGAGGCTGGATTTGTAATCCGTGCAATGAAATACACGCAGTTAAGCCCAGAAATTGCTGGTAAATTTTACGCTGTTCATAGTGAGCGTGGATTTTATGGTGAATTGGTTTCTTTTATGTCATCAGGTCCAATTGTAGCTGTTATTCTTGAAAAAGACAATGCAGTTGCTGATTTCCGTGATTTAATTGGTGCGACGGATCCGTCAAAAGCAGCTCCAGGAACAATTCGTGCATTATTTGCTAAATCAATTGATGCAAACGCTGTTCATGGTTCTGATAGTGATGAGAATGCAGAAATTGAAGGAAGCTTCTTCTTTAATCAGTTTGAGCGCTTTTAATACGTTATAAATTAATTGTAAACGAGGAGTATGAGATTCATGCTCCTCGTTTTTTATTATATATACACGATGAAACAATTTGAATTAAGTCAGGAATTTATAGAGCTCAACAAATTATTGAAGCTGATGCAATGGGCCGAATCGGGTGGTCATGCAAACCAACTTGTTGAAAACGGTGAGATTAAAGTAAATGGAGAATTTGAATTCCGTAAACGCAATAAACTTCGCTCAGGAATGATTGTGGAATTTGGCAATTTGAAGGTGGAGATTGTGGAAGCAACTGGTGATTGATTTTTTAATGTGCTAATGTGTTCGATTTGCTGATATGCTTATAATTTGATAATTTGAAGATTCGATAGCTATCGGATTGGAGATTTGGAAATGAGGCTTTGAAGTGCT
Organism: Chitinophaga pinensis; assembly: GCA_943330985.1. The sequence continues at coordinate 3,928 of CALQJV010000092.1, read as the reverse complement.
GATGTGCCAAAATAGCTATCGGGTTTATCACATCAAAAAGCCGCTCTGTTTAAAAAACAGAGCGGCTTTTTTGAGGGTAATTAGGAAGTAATTGAAACTATTTTATATGAATTTGAGCGATTAATTTTTGGCGGTAACTTGAAGTAATTGTAAGAATTAAATCATTAATCAACACGTTATTTTTTTCAACCTTCTTTATAAATGTCATGTTTACAATGCAAGAACGACTGATTTGGCAAAATTGATCTTGTGGAAGCCGACTAATCATTTCGGCAATGGTAGAACGTGTTAAAAGTGTCTTACCATTTTTTAATAATAACTGCAAATAATTATCAGCACACACAAAATACACCATTTCAGAAAATGGAACATTCACTAATTTATACCCATCTTTAATGACAATGGAAGTTTGAACTTTTGAATTCATTGATTTCTGCATTTCGAAATTGTTCAAACCAATCTCGATAGCTGCAAATAAGTCGTTTTGAGTAAATGGTTTCAATAAATAAGCATTTGGGGTAGTCTTCTTTGCTCTCGAAAGAGTCTCTTTGTCGCTGTTTGCTGTTAGGTAAATAAAGGGAATCGAATAATTTTCTCGAATATATTCTGCCAGTTCAATCCCATCCTTATTTCCGGATAAACGAATGTCAATAATGACCATATCGGGCTGTTCGGTGTAAAGCATTTCGATGGCCTCATTGAAACTTATAACAGGCTCAACCACTTCATAATTTAATTTCTCCAAACAGTCATGAATGACTGATGCGATTATCATCTCATCTTCTACGATCCCTATTTTTACTTTTTTCACCACAGTCAGAGAAAGGATATCACAATTTCGAATCTATTTCATTTAACGAATATTCTGAACCACATTCTTCGCAACGGAATAACGTGATTGAATTATTTCCAAGAATTGCCTCCTTAAATCGAGCACTCAAATGTTTCGGCATTTTAATCAAATTCCCCGAGCAGAGTTTACACTCATGCGTTGGATTTTGATCGTCCTCCTCTTTATATTGAACATCTATAAATGCCATAATGTAAAAAAACACCAATTCTAATTAACAACCAAAAAAATGGGATGAATGAGCCTAAATTTGGGATGAATGAAAAAAATCGAATGATTTTACGATTCCTTGATTATCTCTTTCGATTTAAACGAAATATGAAAGGTTGATTTTTCTTGGAAGGAATAATCAATTTCACCTCTTAATTGACCTGCAAGACCTTTAATCAATCTTAATCCTAAGGTGCTTGGCTTTACTAGATTTATATGCTCAGAAAGTCCTGGCCCATTATCACTATAAATCAATTCGAAATTCAATGGAGCTGTTTCTGTAATGGCTATAGAAACATGAACCAACCCATTTTCATCAAAAGCATATTTCAATGAATTAGTGAGGAGTTCATTTAAAATCAACCCTAATGGAATAGATGTATCCACATCGAAGTGAATGTTGTTCATTTCAATTTCAAGAACAAATTCGCGTTTGTATGAATCGAATAATTCCGAAATTTTATCTGCTAGTTCTGCTAAAAATGGCTTAAAATCAATGCTTACCAAATCGTCAGTTTGATACAAGCTTTGATGTATAAGGGCAATACTATTTATTCTGCTCTGCCCCTCATTTAATACAGCTAATAATTGTTCATCTTTTAATGTTCCCTTCTGTAGATGCAGCAAACCGGAAATTGTTTGAAGATTGTTTCGAACCCGGTGATGGATTTCCTTGATTAATAACTCGCGTTGCTCGATTACATTTTTCAAACTCATGGTTCGTTTGTAAACAGTAGATTCTAGCATCTGTTTGTTTTTCATCAAACGTTTTTGCTTCATCCGAAAGTAGATAATGAAGATTGCCGATAGCAACAAAACACATACTATAAAAAACCATATTTTTAAATAAAATGGTTTCAATACTCTAATTGGAAGGATGATATCGGTGGGATTCCATTGTCCATTTTCCAATTGGGCTTTTATGCGTATGGTGTGATTTCCATAAGGCAATCCACTAAGCAACAGACTGTTTTGCTCTATATTATGCCACTCTTTATCTACCCCTTCAATTTTGTATGCAAAACGATGTGTTCGATCGATGAAATCGAGTAAGGCAAAACCAATATTGATATAGGTATCGCCAACATCCATAAATATGGTCGAAGTATTTCGCATGAGCGGAAGGCAATCGATGGTCGTATCCTCTTTCTCCGAAAATTTTGTAAACCCAGTCAGTTGAAACGGGAAATCAATTTTTCGTTCTTTTTGATAAAATTCCTTTGGATCAAAGGCATTCACACCCTCTAATCCTCCAAAATAAAGTCGCCCATCGGCTGCCTGAAAAGATGATGACCAATTGAACTCGTTATGAGATAAACCATCTTTGGTAGTGAAGATGCGTGTACTATAATCGCTCAATTTAAAACGAACAAGTCCGTTGAATGTGCTAATCCACAAGAATCCAAATTTATCGGGTTCGATGCGGCAAATATTTTCGGATGGAAACCCCTCGTAAAAACCAAATTGCTTGAATTGCTTAGCCCCAAGAGGATCCTTCCCATTCCAATTCCAGCGAACCAAACCACCCTCTTTAAGTCCTAGCCAGAAAATCCCTTGGGCATCTTCGCAGACATCCCGAATTCCTGAATAAGGCAAACGATGAGAACGTTGTGATGCTTGCGGACCATAAAAGTCTTTTACATGACCACTTTCATTCAATTCATAGAGACCGTTTTCTGCAACAGCCAAAATACCATGTGTTTTAGATCGTAGGATGCGTGTTAGAAAGAGAGGATTGGGATAACCTTTATCTGACCGATAAGTATTTCTGCTATGAATATTGTAAATGTATATTCCCGTCCGCCTTCCTATTATTAGTAATGAATCGTTGAGTGGAAAAATAGTAATGAGCTCCTCTGAGGATATAGAGTCTAACTGAATGGAAGTCTTGTTACGAAGATCGAGTTGCCATAAACAATACGTTCCATAATAGATGTTTGATTTATGTTTTAAAACTGCATATGGCATCCCCTCAACGGGAATTTCAGTTTCATTTTTTCCTTGCTTAATTAACAGCCGATCCCACGTGCTGGCAATAAGAAAATCATGGAAGTCTGAAACTTTATAGGTAAAACTGGCATCTGCGTATATGCCCCGCATAGGTGTTCCAGGATATAAAGTACTGCGTGAAATATTAAAATAATTAGCGAAATATTTTTTCGATAATACAAGTTGATAAACCCCCACATTCGTGAGTATCCAGAATTGGTTATCTGCGGTTTGTACAAATTTTACAATGGCCTTTTCTTTATCGTTAGCTAAACCTTCAATGTTTGAAAGATCTATCGTTGAATTATTATGTATAATTTTAATTTTAGATTGAGAGTCTATAATTAATAATGAATTCAATGAATTAGCATTTGATTTATAGATTCTAATTCCTTCTTCATTTAAAAGTTTATTGGTCGATGCTGAAGCTATAAACGTATCATTTCCATTTTCATCAACTCGATGATAACCTTCTTCACCGGCATTCAAATAACGTAATTCGTGGTTTGAGCAAATCTGAACAGGTTGATTTTGATATAAATTTATAGGGACTACATGTTTATTCGTAATGTAATAGGCCGTTTCATTATAATAAATTGAAATAAATAATTTATCACGGCTAACTATAAAATTTGACTGCAGAAAATTAATAAGTTCTGGAGACTTTCTAATCTTCTCTTCCCATTTAGTCAAATTGGCAATAAGTTGAAATTCTCCATCGGTATTGTATTTCCATAATTGTACGGGATTACTTTTAAGTATATAAATTGCACCAAGCGAATCGCAATGAATATCCTTAATGAGCTTTTCCGAAAATGGTAATTTGGGTAAAACTTTTGAAATTGGAATGAAGGAATTGGAATACAGATCAAAAACCTG
>CALQJV010000091.1 GCA_943330985.1 Chitinophaga pinensis | reverse complement strand
TGATACCTTGCTGCAATCCTCTTACTTTAGCGCAAGAATTCCAATCGAATGAAAATTTCCTACAACTGGCTCCAACGCTACATTTCTCCTATTCCAACTATCGAAGAAACTTCCCAAAGACTTACCGCTTCGGGTCTTGAAGTGGAGGGCATTGAGCTTTTCGAAAGTCACAAAGGTGGTCTAAATGGATTAGTTGTTGGCGAAGTAATTACCTGCATTCAACATCCCAATGCCGATCGTTTGCGATTAACAACGGTGAATATTGGAACAGATGGACTTCTTTCTGTTGTTTGCGGGGCGCCCAATGTGGCTTCCGGACAAAAAGTGATTGTTGCCACTATTGGTACAACCTTGTATCCTTCGAGTGGTGAATCATTCATTATCAAGGAAAGTAAAATCCGAGGCGAACTTTCACAGGGAATGTTGTGTGCCGAAGATGAAATTGGCTTGGGTGAAAGTCATGCGGGAATCATTGTTTTAGCAGCTGAAACAAACGTTGGAACTACGGTTTCCGAATTGTTTAACGTGGTTAGTGATCAGGTTTTAGAAATCGGATTAACGCCCAATCGCTCCGATGCCATGTCGCATTTTGGAGTTGCCCGCGATCTTGCTGCTACTTTGTATGTTCAAGAATCACATTCATTAAACTTCCCAGAAAGTGCCATTCATCTGCATGTTGGGAAAAGTCCAATCGAAGTTAGCATCGAAAATACGGATGCAGTTACCCGTTATTCGGGTGTTTGCATCAAAGGAATTCAAGTAAAAGCAAGTCCCGAATGGCTTCAAAACTCATTAAAGGCTATAGGACTTAAATCGATTAATAATATTGTAGACGCTACCAATTTCGTGATGCACGAATTGGGTCAACCACTGCACGCTTTCGACCAAGAGAAAATTGCGGGAAATAAAATCATCGTAAAAACCTGCAAAGAAGGAACTGCATTCCAAACACTTGATGGGCTAGAACGGAAATTGGGCTCAAATGATTTGATGATTTGTGATTCGGAAAAACCTCTTTGCATTGCCGGAGTTTTTGGCGGATTGCATTCGGGAGTAACCGAAAAAACAACATCGATTTTTCTTGAATCTGCTACGTTCAATGCTGTTTGGGTTCGAAAAACATCGCGCGCATTGGGAATAAAAACCGATTCTTCGTTCCGTTTCGAACGTGGCGCCGATCCTGAAATGCCTGTTGTGGCTTTGGAACGCATTGCCGCATTAATCATTGAAATTGCCGGTGGTGAAATTGATGGCGGTTTGATTGATATGTATCCTAATCCAGTTGAGTGGGCAGCAGTTGAATTGAAATGGGAAAGTCTTGACCGCTTGGTGGGCGAAGTTATTCCCAGAGAAGATGTGATTTCCATTTTAGAAAAGTTGGGAATTCGCATAGAAGCTGAGAATAGCAAAGGCCTAAAATTGAGTATTCCTCCATTCAAAGTGGATGTAAAAACGCCAGCCGATGTTACGGAGGAAATCTTACGCATTTATGGGTACAACACCATCGCCATTCCCAATCAGGTCAGAGCTTCTGTTTCCATTGCAGAAAAACCAGATGCTTGGAAAGTAAAAAATCACTTGAGCGATCATTTGTGCAGCATCGGTTTTACTGAGATTCTCAACAACTCCCTTACAGCGAGCAATACAAGTAAATTCGTTTCTGATTCCTTGGGGAAAGCTGTTGAAATTCTAAATCCATTGAGTTCGGAGCTTAGCATCATGCGTCAGAGTTTACTTTTTGGGGTTTGTGAAACAATTGCTTGGAATCGCAATCGTCAGCAAGCCGATTTAGCAATCTACGAATGGGGAAAAACCTATTTTAAAACAGAAAAGGGATATCAGGAAAACCAACAATTCATGTTGGCTGTTTCGGGCAAAGCCAATGCTGAAAGCTGGCACGAGAAACAAAAGCCTTCAGGTTATTTCCAATTGAAAGGTAGTTTAGAAAGTATTTTTCGGATGTTGGGCATTGATCCATTAAGCATCGAAATTTCGCCAATCGAAGATCCTGCATATGAACAAGCTTTTCAATTCAATCTGAAGAAATCTACTTTGGCGATTGTTGGCTCTGTTAACAAAGAATTGCGAAAGTCGTTTGGCATTGACGATGAAGTTTGGATTGCTGATTGTTCTTGGAATTCACTATTTGCAATCTATAGCAAATTCAAACTTCAGTATACAGAAGTACCTAAATTCCCAAGCGTTCGAAGAGACTTATCCATGCTCATTGATTCTCAAACGGGATTCGATAAAATCGTTTCTATTGCACGCGGCACCGAACGTAAATTGCTTCGCGATATTGATTTGTTTGATGTGTACCAAGGGGAGAAACTTCCTGAGGGGAAAAAATCCTATGCGGTTTCGTTCACCTTTCTTGATGAAGAACAAACATTAACCGATAAGCAAATCGACAAAACCATGGAACGCTTAATAAAAGCGTATCAAGATCAATTAGGTGCCGAACTTAGAGGATGATTAATTTTTAAGTATTCGAAAGGTCTTTTGATTTTGACCATCTGAGCAAACAACCTGATACATTCCGGTTGCTAAGTTTTCAATATTCAAGATTGTTGGCGATTGAGATCGAAGTATTTGATTAACCAATTTCCCTGTAGAAGAAAAAACCTGCACATCGATTTTTGTTGAATTCTCTGATGTGATTGTCAATTGGGTGTTTGCTGGATTTGGAAAAACTCGAAGGTTTTGAAAAGATGCTTCAACAATTGAATTGGGTTGAAGTTGAATAACTAGTGCACTTGTATCGGCGCTGCATAATCCAGAAGCGATTAATTGAACTACATACGAGTTGTTGCTTCCATCATATATATGTATCGGATTTTCTTCATTGCTCAATTGACCATCACCGAAATCCCAAGCATATTGATTAGCGTTTTGTGATGTTGATGTGAAACTGATTGAGTTACTTTGAGAATTGTATGTAAATGATGACTGCGCGTCCCATCGATTTATATTCCAAGTACTCAAACTATCGAATACCGTATTGGATGCAATTTGCTGAAGAAATGTTGCTTGAGATGCTGGTATTCCGGCAGTGTAGGAAAGTCCAACGGGATTCTTCTCCAAGATTGTTGCATAAAACACACAAGCTGCTAAGTATGAACCCAGCAAACTCGGATGTGAATTATCGGACGACCATAAATTGATTGTAGAATCGGCCTCCCAACTTGCTTTCCAAGCCATTCCAACCGGCGACATCAAAGCTTCGTTCTCATCGGCCATTTGTTTGTAAGCCCATCGAAGTCGATCATTCATTCCTTCGAACGTGCACAATGGAGGGTAATTGGGACAATTCTGGGTATCACCGTATTTTCTTCCCCAAGTCATGTAGAAAACGGTTTTTGCACAAGCCGACCCAGCATGAACGAGTGAATCGAGTTGATGAGCGTAAGGAAATGTTTGGGTTTCCACTTGCGTTGGTGGGAAAGATGGCTCTTGACTTTGTGCCTGAAGAATGACAAAGTCGTTAGTATTAAGCGCTAATTTTTGAAGTGTAACCGCATTGCTTGCATGATTTGCAAACGTATAACCTCCAATTGTATTGGAATCCATGATGAGCGAATCGCCTCCACTAAGCGCCAACTGACGAAGCAAATTAGGTAAATCATTCACATAGGTATAGCTGTTTCCAATCCAAAGAACACGCTTCGCATTGCTTTGAGAAAAGATTAGCGATGGAAAAAGGAGTAATAAACTAAAAACGAAATTCTTCATTATGATTAATTATCGGGCTGGTCGAGCAAACATAAATACATCATCCTTACTGATGTCCTGTTCACATAAAATAATTAATCGTTCAATTACATTTCGAAACTCGCGAATATTCCCAGTCCATGGCTGCGATTGAAGTTCTTGCATAGCCTCCGGACTAATCCTTTTCAAAGGCATTCCATATTCTGCACATATTATTGAAATAAAATAATTAGCTAGAAGAGGAATGTCATCAGTCCGTTCATTTAATGCAGGGACTTGAATAATGATAACACTTAATCGATGGTATAAATCTTCGCGAAAATTGCCTTTTGAAATTTCTTCTTGAAGATTTTTATTGGTTGCTGCAATAATTCGAACATTTACCTGAATCTCTTTTTCACCGCCTACTCTGGTAATTTTATTTTCTTGGAGAGCACGAAGCACTTTGGCCTGAGCCGACAAACTCATATCCCCAATTTCATCGAGGAATAATGTTCCACCATCAGCCAATTCGAATTGTCCTTTCCGTTGTTTAACAGCACTGGTAAAAGCTCCTTTTTCATGACCGAATAATTCGCTTTCAATGAGTTCGGATGGAATAGCTGCGCAATTTACTTCGATTAAAGGCGCTTCATTACGATTGCTTTTTGCGTGTATCCATCGAGCAACAAGTTCCTTTCCGGTTCCATTGGGACCAGTAACTAAAACGCGTGCATCGGTGGGAGCAACACGTTCAATCATGTCTTTCACCTTCCGAATAGCAGGTGAGTCACCTACCATGTCGATGGTTTTACTAACTTTCTTTTTGAGAATTTTGGTTTCTTGGATGAGAGTAGATTTGTCTAAAGCATTCCGAAGCGTAATCATCAAACGATTCAAATCGAGTGGCTTAGCGATAAAATCGTATGCGCCTTTTTTGATACACTCAACGGCCGTTTCAATGGTGCCATGTCCAGAAATCATAATGACTGGACAGTCTATGCCTTGAGCCAAAACCTTTTCGAGTAATTCGGTCCCATCCATTCGTGGCATTTTGATGTCGCTTAAGAGAATGTCAAACCCACCATTACGAATTTTCTCCCATCCTTCTGCCCCATCAACAGCTTCTTCTACTTGGTGATTTTCGTACTCAAGTATTTCTTTCAATGTGCTACGAATTGCACGTTCGTCGTCAACTATTAGAATTTTAGCCATTCGTTTCGCTTTCCTTTTCAGATTCAAGATAGTCGAATAAAATGCCTTCTTTTAGCGAATACGTGGATAAACGCATTTTATTCAACTTGATTTTTTTCATTACATATTTAATCATAATGACAGCAACAACAATCATTTCAACACGCATTGCTGCAAGGCCTTTCATTTTAAAACGCTTTTCGATGGTTGAATTGATAATCAACTTATAAATCGCTTCGAAATGATCGAGATTGAAATTGTATTCTGTTTTCACCAAGGGATTTTCTTCGGTATGGAAACGATAATAAATCATTTCGGCCAATGAATCAAAGCTACCCGAAGAGCCTACCAATGTTTTAACCGGATGCAATTCACAAGCAGCCCATAACAATTGCATTTGTTCCTTCAAGTATGCACGAAGACGCTTCATTTCATTCTTTGTGATAGGTTCTGAAGGATTAATCACTTCAAGTAAACGTGCGGCGCCTAAATCGAAGCTGTGTTTCCAATACATGCGATTGCGATCGGCAATAATGAACTCGGTGCTTCCACCACCAATATCCATAATGAGCACTTTTTCATCGCCCAAATCGAGCGCTTGACGAACACCATAATATATGAGTTCGGCCTCACGGGTTCCCGAAATAACTTCAATTTCGATTCCTGTTTCCGCTTTTACTTTCTTCACGAAATCCTTTCCATTCTCCGCACTTCGAATGGCGGAAGTGGCAAATGCAAGCGTTTTATCGACTTCAAAACGATCGATTGTTGCCTTATGTGTCTTCATTGCTTTTAATCCTCGTTGAAAAGGATTGTGCGCAATAATATTATTATTAATCCCGCCTTCGCCAAGCTTAACGGGGATTTTCTCTTTGTCGATTACCAAAAAACCTCCATCCTGAACGCGCGCGATCATGAGTTTAAATGTATTGGTACCAATGTCAATGATGGCAAGCTTCACATGAATAGAATTGAAGTACCAATGTTAAGAAATACTTGCGCAAGTCTACT
>CALQJV010000090.1 GCA_943330985.1 Chitinophaga pinensis | reverse complement strand
GCTAAGTCTTTCCCAAACGATTGCCAAGGAGTAAGATGAAGCGCATCGCCAAAACAGCCGCAATCGGTTACTTTGTTAAAATAAGCGGAGAAGAAGGTGAGGAATGTAAAGAATACAATCATTCCCATTAAAAGTATTAGCGTTAGGCGTTTACGGATCCCCAATAAAAGCAACACTCCAAGAGCCACTTCGACAATACAAATAGCCATTGCTTGAAAAACGGTGGTCGAAATGAGAAACTCGGTGCCAAAAACCTGGTAATATTCTTCCAATTTGTAGGCAAAACCGATGGTGTCGTTCGATTTAATTAAACCCGAAATGATAAATAATACACCAACCAAAAAACGACAAAGCGTAACCAAATACTTCATAAGATTGAAAATTGAAAAGCGCCGGCCTTAGGCAATTATCAGGCCGTTTGTTCACTAAGTTTTATCAAGGCGAAAATGGCGTAATTAATCATGTCCATGTAATTGGCATCGATGCCTTCCGAGACAAGCGTTGCACCTTGATTGTCTTCAATTTGTTTGATGCGCATGAGTCTTACCAAAATCATATCAGTAAAGGAACTCACACGCATATCGCGCCAAGCTTCACCATAATCGTGGTTTTTCTGCATCATTAAGGTCTTAACTTCTCCAATGGTTTTATCATACAATCCAGCAGCACGATCAACGCTTAAATCAATATCCTCGTTATTGCTGAGTTGCATCTGAATCAATCCCATGATGCCGTAATTGATGATGCCAATAAATTCGGGTTCGATGCCTTCGTTAACGAGGTGAATGCCTGTTGTTTCGATACCTCGGATGCGGGAAGCCTTGATAAACAGCTGATCGGTAATGGATGAAATGCGTAATATTCTCCAAGAAGTACCGTAATCGGTGTTCTTTTTTAAAAAAATTTCTTTGCACCGAAGTACTACTGCGTCGAATTGTGCCGATGTTTGTTGCATGGAAAATAAAATCAAGGGCACGAAATTAACATCCTCCGCCGATATTCGAAGCATAAGTCTTCGAGGAAAACGATTTTCTTTTGAAAATCCATGTGTAATGGGCATTTTAAATGTAAATTCGGATTCTTTTTATTCGGGAAGTCGGGTCAATGAGCAGACAATTTTCGAATTTGCTCAAAAGCACGTGAATGAAGGTGCTACGTTTCTCGATTTGGGAGCGAGTTCAAGCAAGCCCGGTTCGCCTATTTCAGAAGCAGGCGATGAATGGAAACTTTTGAAACCCGCATTGGAAATAGTTCGAAGCGCATTTCCCGAAATCTATATTTCCATAGATACCTATCATAGTTCGGTTGCTCGAAAAGCGGCAGAAATGGGAGCTGATTTAATCAACGATATTTCGGCTGGAAGTATCGATACCAATATGTTTGATACGATTGCCGAACTTCAAGTTCCGTATATTTTGATGCACATGCAGGGAATTCCGGAAACGATGCAAAAGAATCCAAATTATGTTGATGTTACGAAGGAAGTGATCGATCATTTGATGAGAAATGTACATGCCTTGCAGTCAATAGGAGTAGGGGATGTCATCATTGATCCGGGCTTTGGTTTTGGGAAGACCCTCGATCAGAATTACCAATTGTTTCATGATCTTGACGCTTTTTCAGTATTCGAAAAGACTTTATTGATTGGGGTTTCCAGAAAATCAATGATCACCCGTTTGTTCGATTGCAATGCGGATGAAGCCTTAAATGGAAGTACTGTTTTGCATACAATTGCTCTTCAACACGGAGCCAATATTTTGCGTGTGCACGATGTGAAACCTGCCATGGAAGCGATTCGAATTCTTAATAAATTGAACGACGTGAAATCACATTAGATAGTAAAAGCAATTCAGCTTGATTACATTTGCAATTATGGTTTCGATGCTTCCCTTGTTTATAACCCTTCGCTGGCTTGATGTTCTCGATATCATCATTGTTGCATTACTGTTGTATCAGCTTTATAACATGGTTCGTGGCACCAATGCAGTGAATATTTTCTTTGGAATCCTCTTACTATACGTCGTGTGGATTTTGGTGAAAGCCTTGAATATGCATTTGTTGGCAACCATTTTAGGGCAATTTATCAGTGTGGGTGTTATTGCTTTGGTTATTGTTTTTCAGCAAGAGTTACGACGTTTTTTATTGATGATTGGATCACGTGGAATTTTCAACAAAGAGAATTACAAAGGTTTTTCTGGAATGAATTCAACAGCTTATGGTAGTTTAAACTACGAGTCGATTGTTATAGCTTGTCAGAAGATGGCCTTGCAGCATACAGGTGCGCTCATTGTCTTGACTCGCAAGTCGGATTTAAAGTATTTTTCGAATACAGGCGAACGTCTTGATTCGGAAATAACATCCAATATTTTGGAATCTATATTCTTTAAAAATAATCCTTTGCACGATGGAGCTGTTATTATTTCAAACAATCGAATTCGTGCCGCTAAATGCGTCTTGCCATTAACTGAAAATACCTTGTTCCCATTTCAATTGGGTTTACGACATCGCTCTGCAGTTGGGATTTCCGAGCAATCGGACGCTATCTCCATCGTTGTGTCCGAACAAACAGGCGAAATTTCACTTGCCCGTAATGGTGCATTAAAAAACAACATCACGCCCAAGCAACTTCGTGAAATTCTTTCGGAAGAGTTTAGCGATTAAGTAGATTCTCAATTCAATCTATATATTTGTTAAAATTATCATTTACAATGAAAAAAATCTACCTCGTTTCCATTTCAATTCTTGCTTATTGTTCAATCATTGCGCAACCCAATTCAGGAGGTTTTCCTTTAGGATTAGGAAAAAAAGAGTCATTGCCTGAACCAGCAGCATTTAAACTTTCGCCCATTAACAATCAGGAATTACTTGCTGAAGATGCGAACTGGCAAGCACATGGTGAAAAATCCTTGCGCTTTGGTAAAGATGTACCGGTAGATATTTCTCCAGCAACACATGGAACGACTAGCATTTTATCTAATGGAATACGCCTTTGGAGATTGCTTATTAAGTCGAATGGAGCCACTAACATCAATCTTATTTTCGATCATTACGATGTTCCCAAAGGCGCCAAGATGTTTGTTTACAACCTAGATGGTTCGCAGATTATAGGCGCATTTACCGAAGCCAACGAAAACAAAGTGGGTAATTTTGCGACAATGCCAGTTCAAGGCGATCAAGTTATTTTGGAATATTCAGAACCTGCATCTGTTGCAGGTCAAGGGCTTATTCATTTAAGTTATATCATTCATGGTTACCGCGATTTCAATAAGTCTTTCAAAGATTTCAATACTTCGGGGGCATGTAATAACAATGTGGTATGTCCCGAAGGAAATCCATGGGAGCAACAAATTCGCTCGAGTGTGGTCTTGTTAACATCTAACAATTCGCGTTACTGTTCTGGTGCTGCAGTAGATAATACTTTGCATGACGGAACTCCCTATATTCTCACTGCAAACCATTGTGGACCGGGTACAACCGACATTTTCTTATTCAATTATAAGAGTCCAACGTGCACTCCAACAACCGATGGACCAACAACTGATATTGTACAAGGATGTATTTTAAGAGCAAATAATGGGGGTTCAGATTTCTTTTTAGTGGAATTAGCGAGTGAAATACCAGCTGAATATGTAGCGTTTTTATCTGGATGGTCGCGTCAGGATGTTCCTCCAGCGCAGGCCATTTGTATCCATCATCCCGATGGAGATGTAGAAAAGATATCGTTTAATAATGATGCAACTGTAATTGGAACGATGAGTGGAGCAGATTGTTGGAATATTCCAACTTGGGAAGATGGAACGACTGAACCGGGTTCTTCAGGATCTCCATTATACAATGAAAACAAACAAATCATTGGACAACTCTTTGGTGGAGATGCAACGTGTAGCAATAATGTGAATGACTTCTTCGGTCGCTTTGTTACTTCCTGGGATGGAGCAAGTGCTGCAACACGATTGAAAGATTGGTTAGATCCTAATAATTCCGATTCGATGTCAGTAAATGGAATGGAAGCCAGTGTTCCGGCTTTGGGTTTAGATGCAAGAATGCAATCGATCGTTTCTCCAGTTGAAAATTATTGTAATGAAAGTTCTTTCACACCCATAGTTCGTGTTCGTAATACCGGATCCACAACGTTAACTAGTTTTTCATTGACTTATCAGTTCGCTGGTTCTACCATTCAAACCTACGATTGGACAGGAACATTGGCATTCAATCAAGTTGCGGATATTTCTTTACCAGCTCAAACTATAGGTGCCGGCAACAATCAAATTTTTACTGCAACTGTAGTATCAGCAAATGGAACAACCGATGAGCAAGCAAATAACAATACACTATCTATATCAGTAAATAATCGAGTTGGTGCAGCCTATAATTTCCAATTAATTTCAGACAATTATCCCCAAGAAACTTCTTGGTATGTTGTAGATGTTTCAAGCAATGCAATCATGGCTGAACAAACATTGGGTTCGGTTGCTCAAGGTACCACTAATACCAATTTATGCTTACCTAATGGCTGTTATACATTGGTAATTAATGACGATTACGGAGATGGAATTTGCTGCGGTTTTCAAACTGGTAATGGTTCTTTTACGTTGTTTGATGGCGCAGGAATTTCTTTAGGAACAGGCGGACAATTTACTACTTCTGACTCCATTTCATTCTGTGTGCAAAACGTTTCGATTTCAGAAATCCCGAATGAAATGCTCATTCAAGTTATGCCCAATCCAGCGAATGATATTATTCGAATTCGTTTACCAGAAGCATTTTTTAATGATATGCCAGTTGCTGAATTGTATAGCGTTACAGGCCAACGTATAATGCAAATGAATATTCAATCGACAATTCAAACATTGGATGCACAGACATTGTCAAATGGAGTTTATCTCCTGAGGGTTGTTGGAAAAACGCGTATGGCGAGTCAGTTACTTATCATACAACACTAATAAAACATTGAAAGGAGCTTCGGGCTCCTTTTTTATTTTATGGATTTTTTTATTTGAACAGAAATAATATATTCGCTATACAAAACTTGATATAGCAATTAAATTCGGAATTAATTTCATTCTCAAACTCTCAATATATGCGTCCACTTCGATATTTTGAACACCTCGACACGTTACGTTTTTTTGCCTTTTTCTCTGTATTTGTTTTGCATGTCACATTTTTTGGAACGTATTACAATGGAGAACCTTGGTATGTTTTTATCAAAGATTCTTTGGTTCAAAATGGCGATTTGGGTGTGAATTTCTTTTTCACGTTGAGTGGTTTTTTAATTACCAATTTGTTGCTTCAAGAGCGAGAAGACACGGGTAAAATAAACATCTTAAAATTTTATGCCCGTCGTTTTTTACGTATTTGGCCATTGTATTTTATGTTGGTTATAGTTGGATTTATTGTTCTTCCAGCCATTCTTCATTTAAAACCCGAAGCCAATCCATTTAAACCCGAATTTTCCTATATTCCTTTTGGTGAGATTGGTTATTTCCTATCCTTTCTGGTAAATTTCGATTTGATTTATAACACCTATCCAAGTCCAGTTTTAGGTGTTTTATGGTCCATTTCGGTTGAAGAGCAATTTTATATTTTCTGGCCTTTGTTAATTGCCATTATTCCAAGACGTTTCTTGGTATATTCATTAATTGGAGTGGCCTTAGGGACGGCATTTTTTCGTTTTATGCAATGGAACGACATTGTACACTTTTACAATGCGAACCAATTAGGTGATTCTAAAGTATCTCATTCGCCCGAGGTGCAATATCAATTTTATTTGATGACCTCGCATGCTATTAGTGTAATTCGATTTCACACGTTTAGTATTTTATCCGATATCACCATGGGTGCATTATTAGCTTACGGTCTATTTTATTACGAAGGTGTTCGAAATTACTTTAAAACATTACCTCGT
>CALQJV010000089.1 GCA_943330985.1 Chitinophaga pinensis | reverse complement strand
GGAGAGTATCCACACCAAATTCCTAAGCCGCCTACAATATTACTTTTTACTATTACTGGCGATGAAAATGGATTCCCATTCGAATTGGTCGCAGCATCGAGTGTGTTAAAAAAGAGTTCTTCATTTCGTCCAATGGAGCAGAATTTCAATAAAATAGTATCTCCCAATTTGTAAAAAAATTCACGAGGGACAAATGTATCACTCGCGAAAAATGGTCGCGTTCCTTGTCCATTGAAAAACACTACCTTTTGATTATTAGTGAAGTCATCGTTGAAATGAGCACCAGCTACTGGGAAGTATGATATTTCACTATTTTTTTTCGCGAACAAACGATAGGCATTTCCTAATGTGTCAGGATCCATAATTTGCCCATACGAAACACCCAAACTATCTTCATTGTTGTTAAATGGATCTAATCCAAACCAGGTTGAGTCGAGAGGAACTGCTGAGGAAATTTGAGTTTGAGAACTGAGTGTTTTGTTTCCCGATACGATTGTCAATGTATAGTTTTTTCCAACTTCTCCTTTAATGATTGAGCCTGTGTAATAAACAAAAGGGTAATTCAATGGATCAATTGTAAATTGTAGTACTTCTGAATTAGTTCCATCGCTTACAGTTACAACAGCATCTTGCACCACAAATTCAGTTAAAAATGCATTCAAATCTGTTGGGAATTCATTGAAAAAACCACGGTTGCGTGTAATCAAAACTTTGGGGAATTCTCCTGTTTCAATCGAACCTTCCACAACAAGTAAATCTTCCGCATTAGGAAGTTCAATATCTATTTCACGTTCGCATGCTTGCATCATTCCTAATGCAAAAACAACAACACATATATACAACAGCTTATTCATTAGAAATTGAAATTATATGTAACGGTTGGAATGATTGGAAACAAGGAAACTTTCTTCGCCGTGTTTTTTAAATCGCCAGTTAATGGACTTCCTGTTGTTTCTATGTAAATGAAATAGGGGTTTAATCGACTGTAAACATTGTAAATAGAGAAGTTCCAACTGGAGTGGAGTTTTCGTTGTTTGTTGGGAGTAAAGGTTGCAGAAAGATCGAGACGATGATAAGCCGGCATGCGGTAATTGTTACGTTCACCATAGTTAACAACGGCTTTCCCCTCCATAAAATAAATGCTCGTAGGAAGCCAAAGTAAATTACCTGATGCATAAACGAATACTGCACCGATGGTCCATTTTTTACTGAATTCATGTGTTAACACAAATGAAAAATCGTGACGTCGATCGTAGCGGGCAAAGTATGTTTTTCCATTGTTCAATTCGGGGAATGTTCGCGTTGTCCATGAGAGTGTGTAACCAATCCAACCGGAAGTTTTTCCCAACGCTTTCTTCAAGAAGAATTCAGCGCCATAAGCTTGTCCTTTTCCAAAGGTGAGGTAACTATCGAGATTGTCGTTGACGGCGCTTGAAGGCAATGTTCCGTCTTTGAATTCAATCTGATTTTTCATGGTTTTGTAATATGCTTCTACCGAAGTTTCCCAAGTGTTTTCATTGAAATTATGGTAATAGCCCAAAGAATATTGTGTGCCAAATTGTGGTTTCACTCGGCCTGTAGATGGAAACCAGAGGTCGGTAGGTAAACTTTGGTTTGCTAAGGATGTGATGTGTATGTATTGATAATTCTGCGTGAATGATGCTTTGATTGAAGAACTTTTATTGAGTGTGTATCGCAACATTAACCGAGGTTCAACATTCGGGTATTGTTTCACCAAATCTCCTTGAGAATAGTTAATTGAATCAGTTTTTTGGTTTAATTCATTTTTGATGTATTGGGTGTAAGGACCCACTTGTGCAAACCAAGAAGCCCTCAAACCTCCGTGAATTCGTAGTTTTTCTGTAATGTCAAAATCATCACCAGCATACAATGCTGCTTCGTGAGCGTATAAATAAATCTTCGGTCCAAAATCGAGTTCCTGACCCGCAATTTCGCCACTTGCATTGTTTGGAGAAAAGCGATGGTAAATATAATTCGTTCCAAATTTTACGGTATGTCGAATGGTCGGATACCAAGTAAAATCTAATTTCCCATTGTAGTCGCGAATTCCTGAACCAACTTTGAAATTGAAATTGGTTTGTGCAATATTCGATTCAAATTGATAATCGGAGAAGATTGCGGAAGTATTTAAAAATAATTTATTGCTAAACAAATGATTCCAACGAGCCGATAATGTTGCATTCCCCCAAGGGATTCGGATGTCGAAATTACTTTTGGTGCTTTTAAAAGTAAATACATCTCGTCCAAAATATCCCGAAATAAACAAACGGTCTTTATCGCTTAATCGGTAATTTATTTTGGTATTTAAATCGTAGAAATAATAGCCCGAACCTTTGGTAGGAGAGGTCGATTTAATAAAGGGCTTCGTAACAACATCAATATACGTTCTTCGTGCAGAAACAATAAAGGAAGCAGTATCTTTTTTAATTGGCCCTTGAACCGTTAATCGCGATGCAATTAATCCTATACCACCATCAACTTTGTATTTTTGATTGTTTCCTTCCTTCATGCCAATGTCTAAAACGGAAGCCAATCGACCTCCAAATTGAGCCGGCATACCTCCTTTGTGTAAATCGACAGTTTTCACAGCATCGGAATTGAACACCGAAAAGAAACCCAGCAAATGCGCCGCATTGTAAACAACAGCCTCATCCAATAAAACCAAATTCTGATCAGGTCCACCGCCTCTGATATACAATCCTGTGTTTCCTTCACCCGCATTTTTGACACCCGGAATAAGCTGCACAATTTTTATCAAATCGACCTCCCCAAAAAATGCGGGTAACTTCTTCATGTTTTCTACCGAGAGTTCAACGCGTCCCATATCGGTACTTTTAACATTGTTCTCGATGCGTTTTTCAGTGACTTCAAACTCTTTCGATTCAATAGCTTTCGGCGAAATGGTTATGTTTATTCGTTGATCTTTATTCAGATTAACAGCAGAAGAATATTCGGAATACCCCATAAACGATACCCCTAAGGTGTAATTTCCTTTGGGAAGAGTTATCGAATAAAATCCATACGAATTGGTGGAGGTTCCTTTTAATAGTTCTTTGATAAACACGTTTGCGCCGGGTAAATATTCGCCGGTGGAAGCATCTTTCACATAGCCACTTAATGTAAAATTACTTTGTGCAGTTAATGCGATTGATGATGCAAAAAAGAAAGCGATTCCAAACATCAATACACGGATTATTGTGAAATTGATTTTCAAAATTGAGTGAAAAAACTGAATGAGATTTCTCATTAAAAATAACTAGCTGTTGCTAATAAAACCAATGTGCAAGCAATTTCAGTTTCGATACCCGCATCTTTTGCTTGCTTAATAAAATCAGGATTTTCTGTTCCGGGATTAAAAATTATACGACGCGGTTTTAGTGCAATGATTTCTGGAATAACTGCAGTTTGCCGCTGAGGTCCAACGTACAATGTCACCGTATCAATTTTAGTTTCTTTAGGAAATGTTGTTTGAATTGGAATATTGCCGATAATTCCGGGTTTTAATCCAAAGGCAATCACCTTAAATCCATGTTCCTGAAGCTTTGTGCTTGCTTTGAATGCATACCGTTCAGGATTTTCACTTGCTCCAATCACTAAGGTTATTCGTGTTTCGTAAGGTTGCATAAGCAAGAATGAAATGATTTAATAAGGTTTGAATTAATAGGATGTTTTCGGTTCGCAAAGTTACATAAGCAACAGTAGGAAACCATCGGTTTTAGGGATTTGAAATTAAATTAGTTTTAATATTTCAGCACACTAACTCACATTGAATTAAATTGTTTAATCGGTTAATAAAAAAATAATTCTTCTGATTTTAAGAGGCAATCGTGGAATTACTTCTCTCTATATTTGTGAAAATGCTAAGCCTGTGATTA
Organism: Chitinophaga pinensis; assembly: GCA_943330985.1. The sequence continues at coordinate 2,115 of CALQJV010000089.1, read as the reverse complement.
TTGCTGTACCTAAAGAAACAAAGGCCCGAGAAAATCGGGTTTCGTTAACACCCGATGTGGTGAAAGAACTTGTTGGAAAAGGATTTACCTTATATGTAGAACATGGAGCAGGGGAGAAATCCTATTTTGCAGATGCTATATATGAGTCAGTTGGCGCCACTTTGGTAGATCCGCAAGCGGTTTTTAGTCAAGCGGATGTGGTTTTAGCAGTGAATGCTCCTGAATTAACTTCCATTGCTAAAATGAAATCGGGTGCTGTGCTTATCAGCTTTCTTTTTGCATCAGCTTCTCCCGAAACAATTGCGGCTATTGAAGGTGCGGGAATTAGTGCTTTTTCGATGGATGCTGTTCCGCGAATTTCACGTGCTCAAAAGATGGACGCATTAAGTTCGCAAAGCAATCTTGCAGGATACAAAACGGTGCTGTTAGCGGCGAATGCTTTGGGTAAAATTTTTCCTATGCTCATGACAGCTGCCGGAACTGTTAAACCTGCAAAAGTGGTGATTATGGGAGCGGGTGTTGCCGGACTTCAAGCCATTGCCACAGCCAAGCGCCTTGGAGCCATTGTAGAAGTAAGTGATATTCGTCCCGAAACCAAAGAACAAGTTCAAAGTTTGGGTGGTAAATTCATCGAGCTGAAAGGTGATGATTCCATGAAAACTGAAGGTGGTTATGTTAAAGATGTTTCGGACGATTTTCTAAAGAAGCAACAAGCGTTAATTTCCAAGCATGTTGCTGATGCCGACATTGTTATTACTACCGCTCTTATTCCTGGTAAAAAAGCACCTTTGCTTATCACCGAAGAGATGGTGAAGGCGATGCGCGCTGGGTCTGTTATTGTGGATATGGCCGTTGAACAAGGCGGAAATTGCGCAATCAGTGTATTAAATGAAAATGTTGTAAAGCACGGTGTAACTATAATCGGGGAATCGAATCTTCCCTCTTTACTTCCGTTAAATGCAAGTCAGTTGTACGCCAAAAATATCAGTACTTTATTACTGCATTTAGCTAATAAAGAAACATTTCTTTGGGATATGGAAGAGGAAATTACCAAGGGATCTCTCATCGTTCATCAAGGTAAAGTTTTACATTCCTCATTGATTAAGTAATTTATCTAACAGAATTTTTAATAGTAATTATGGAAACGATTTTCGCATTTATTCAACAAAATATCGACATGATTTACTTCATTGTACTCTCCATTTTTGTTGGGGTTGAAGTAATTGGTCACGTTCCAACGGTTTTACATACGCCACTTATGTCCGGAGCGAATGCCATTCACGGGGTTGTAATTGTTGGAGCCATTCACGTTATGTTGAATTTGAAAGCAGACGATTATATCATGTTGACTTTAGGGTTTCTTGCGGTTTTGCTCGGAACGCTTAATGTTGTAGGTGGATTTGTGGTTACCGACCACATGCTTGAAATGTTTAAGAAAAAGTAAAAAGGGATTTAAGCCATGAACGTATCATTACTCGAAATTTGCTATCTGATAGCCTCGTTGACTTTTGTCATTGGTTTGAAGATGATGGGGAATCCCAAAACAGCTCGCAAAGGAAATTTAATTGGAGCTGGTGGAATGACCGCTGCCATTTTAGGAACTATTTTTCTTCACGATGGTCAAGTTCCCATGTTGATTTATGCATTAATAGGTTTGTCAATTTTAATTGGAACAATTGCAGGATGGGTTGCAGCCCGTAAAGTTGCGATGACCAAGATGCCTGAATTGGTCTCCTTGTTTAATGGAATGGGAGGCGCTTGTGCTGCATTGATTTCGCTTATTGAATATCCGCATTTAAGTGAACAAACTTCCACGTTAGTTCCTGTTTTGGCTGGGTTGATTATTGGTTCTGTTTCATTTTCAGGAAGTATGATTGCTTTTCTGAAACTTAATGGAACCCTCAATAAAGCAGTTCGCATTCCATCATATAATATTGTAAATACTGTAATTATGATCATCACCCTTGGTTTGGGAGTCATGATGGTTATTAATCCAGCTTTGAACACGCCAACTTATATGTATAGTTTGCTTGCTCTTTCGCTGCTTTATGGAATTCTGTTTGTGGTTCCCATTGGAGGAGCCGATATGCCTGTGGTAATTTCTTTACTTAATTC
>CALQJV010000088.1 GCA_943330985.1 Chitinophaga pinensis | reverse complement strand
CACCGGCCAAACTCATAAGCTATTGACGTATCGTTGTGATTTGATTTTACCTTATTGAGTAATGTCGATTGAGCCAGCGATTCCGTACCCAAGTTAAATGCGAAACTCACAAGCGCATCAAATTGATTTTGGTTGACGGGGATTCCATTGAGCAATGTACTGACATCCTTTTCGAGTTGAGATAAGATATTCATTAAAAGCTCATTGGCTCGCTGCAGCGTAATTACATCACCAAGATTCACTTCGCTGCCATCTTCATAAAATGTCGATCCATAGCCAATAGTCGGTTTTCCGCCAATGCATAAATAGGCAGTAAGGCGCAATCCTTCAAAGTGCTTAATCAGCTCAATACCGCTTTCAGAGCAATGCATAGTAAATAAGTTTTAACGCTCCCTAAATTAGTTATTTGATTTAGCATAAATAGAACTGAAATCTTTTTTGTGTAAAAAGAAATCGGATTAGGGCTTATTCTTTTTCTCGATAATAGACGATGATGGGGAATGTTATTACTCCGAAATTCAGCTTTTCAATTAGCTGTTGATGAAATAGATATAAGTTAATCATGAAATTTTGCAAGTCATTTGCAAAATTTCATGAAAATGATTTAAGGCATTGAATAATAGAGTTGTAAATCATTACATATAATAGTGCCCCCGACAATAAAAATAAAGCTATCGAGGTGACTTATTAATTAGTTAATCAGCTCTTCTATTTCTTATATGGGTCATCTGGTGTTTATTGGAATTCTTAAACAATACAAAGTTATCAACTGAATTGCTCAACATGGCTTATTGTTCTTTCCATAAATTATACTATTGACGAAAGTAATATTAATATAGTCAATAGTATTTGGCTTAAAAAGAGTCGTTTCTTAATTTTATTTTAATCAGATTCGTTATCAATAGTAAATTTATACCTATACTTGCGCAATATTTTTACGATAATAATCCAGTAGAGATAATTTATTTAAAAAATAAAAAGTAGGCAGTCCAGAAAGCCTTTAACGTAAGGGGTGTAACCGAAAAACCAAAGAGTAGGAAATAACATATGCGCAAATTATTACTTTTTGCAGGTTTAATTATTTTTATTAGTTCCTGCAGTACCGTTATTGCTCCTGGTTATACGTCTGTGAGCAAGATTTACAAGTTGAAAAAGGGTATGAAACTCAAAGAAGTTTCCTACACATTAGAAGCATCTCCTTATGATATGTACGTAAACTATGTTAATGGAGAAAAAGTAGTTGAATATAAATATGTTCATCACTACGTTAAAAATCCGGGTATTGAAAAACCGAATGTTAATGAGGATCGTCTTAATCAAGGAGTGAATAGGTTTAAAAACGAATCAAATTTAATGGTTGTATTTGATCAAAAATCTGGCGATATGCTTTATTATTATACGTCAACGGGTTTATCTAGATCCAAAACAGCATTAAATCAAATGAACCAGATTTTAAACGATAAATAATTTCGACGATGAAAAAGATACTCATTTATATAAATATTTCTCTAGTTCTATTGTTTGCCGCATCTTGTAAAAGTTCTTATGTCGCACAACATGTTACAACAGAGCAACTGACAAACATTGAACCTGGAATGAATAAAGATCAAGCACTAAGTGTTTTTTCTGGAATTTATCCGTTTGATATCATGATGGGCACCGATGCTGGTTGTGAAGTTCATGTTTACAAATACTACAAGCCTTCAAGAAAAGTTATTCGTTTTAACGTTCAACGTGAAGAATATCTTAATACAGGTCGTAAAATTTACGAGAAAAGCGCTGAGGCATTAGTATATTATCAAGATGGTAAAGTTGTTCTTGTTTCTACGGAAGGAAACAAAGGTAAATACAACAATGTAATGGATAAACGTGTTGAGGATGTTAAAGCATGCTCTGGGCCTGTTAAGGGTTGTATGGATCCAACTTCACTTAGCTACAATCCAGATGCATCTGAAGATGATGGATCATGTAAATACTGCGATTGTGGAAGCATTTCAAATCCTAATTACAATCCAAAAAGACCTTTGTCTGATTGCAATCAACCATGTTTAAAGTTAGAAAAAGAATCTTCAGGTTCTGAAGGAGACGACTGCTCATTATGTGATATGATTAAGGCAGGTGAAAAAGTGAACTTGAATATAAACATGAATTCATCTGATTTAGGATCTTCTAAAAAATCCTCTAAAATGGAAAGCAAACAAAAAAGTAGCCCTAAAAGTCCAAACCTAAATGGCCTGCTTAACAGATTTAAGAAAAAAAATAAGTAATTAAGCTTTTTTTGATTTGTTGCCCGCTCTCATTTAGAGAGCGGGCTTTTTTTTGATAACCCATGAAATTTTATTAGCATCTCCTTTGTCCACGACGATTTAAAAATCGTTGGCAAATAGTTAATTAGATTGGGAATGTTCCGCTATTCTCAAAATTTCATTACTTTGGATCAAATTCAATTCAACTTCATGCGTTTTCTTTTCCTTGCTTTATTCGCGGTTTTATTCGCAAATAACATCTCCGCTCAAAAAGTATTCTCAGTAAAATATTCCTCACAAGCCGATGTAAAAGTATATGTGGTGAACTACGAATCGCAAGCCGATTTGCTTATCTACAAAGTCAAGTACGAATCGCAAGCGGGCGACAATAATGGTAAATGGTTCTTTACACAGTATGAAAGTCAAGCCAAGAAAAAAATCTTTTTCGTCGATTATGAAAGCCAAGCCGATTTGAAAATTTTCTTTATCGATTATGAAAGTCGCGCAGGTTGGAAAAACACAGCAAAGAAGCAGCTGATGTATTAAAATTATTTAGTGCTACCAAATCAGCATAAGTTCTAAAACTTCTTTGCTTCTTTGACTATCTTTGCGACCGCAATGAAAAACATCCGAAATTTTTGCATTATCGCTCATATCGACCATGGTAAATCTACATTGGCCGATCGTCTGCTCGAATATACAAACACCATCACCAAACGTGAATCGCAGGCACAAGTCCTCGATGACATGGATTTGGAACGCGAACGTGGAATCACCATTAAGAGTAAGGCCATTAAAATGGAGTATGAACTCAATGGTGAAAAGTACATTCTCAACTTGATAGATACCCCTGGTCACGTCGATTTCTCTTACGAAGTTTCTCGTTCAATTGCTGCTTGCGAAGGCGCTTTGCTTATTGTAGATGCTGCTCAGGGAATTCAGGCACAAACCATTTCCAATTTGTATCTTGCACTTGAGCATGATTTGGAAATCATTCCAGTATTAAACAAAATGGATCTTCCGGGGGCGATGCCCGAAGAAGTGAAAGACCAAATTGTTGAATTGATTGGTTGTGACCGTGACGATATTTTAGCTGCTTCGGGTAAAACCGGAATGGGTGTGCACGATATTTTGGAAGCCATTGTTGCCCGCGTTCCTGCTCCCAAAGGTGATCCAGACGGACCCTTACAAGCATTGATTTTCGATTCAGTGTTTAATTCCTTTCGTGGTATTTACGCGTATTTCCGTGTGATTAACGGTTCCATTAAAAAAGGCGATAAGGTAAAATTCATGTCAACAGGCAGTGAGTATTTTGCCGATGAAATTGGCTTGCTTCGCTTAAAACCTGAAGCCCGCAACGAAGTAAAGGCGGGTGATGTAGGGTACCTCATTTCGGGAATTAAAGAAGCAAGAGAAGTAAAAGTTGGAGATACTATTACCCACGTGGACAGACCTTGTGCAGAACAAATTAAAGGCTTCGAAGATGTGAAACCGATGGTATTTGCTGGAATTTTTCCGGTCGATACCGAAGATTACGAAGAGTTGCGATATTCCATGGAAAAGCTGCAACTCAACGATGCATCGCTTACGTTTGAACCGGAATCTTCGGCCGCTTTGGGTTTTGGATTCCGTTGCGGTTTCTTGGGAATGCTTCACATGGAAATTATCCAGGAGCGTCTAGAACGAGAGTTCAACATGACTGTTATTACAACGGTTCCAAACGTTTCATATAGAGCATTCACTACAAGAGGTGAGGAATTGGTGGTTACTAACCCAACCGATTTACCCGACCCTAGCAAACTCGATCGTATTGAGGAGCCATACATTCGTGCACAAATCATTACGAAATCAGAATACACAGGGTCTATCATGACACTTTGTATTCAGAAACGAGGCATGCTTGTCAACCAAAATTACCTTACCACCGACCGTGTAGAATTGGTGTTCGAAATGCCGATGGGGGAAATTGTATTCGATTTTTACGACAAGTTGAAATCACTTTCACGTGGTTATGCTTCCTTCGATTATCATCCAATCGATTACCGCGAATCCAAATTGATTAAACTTGATTTGATGTTGAATGGAGAACCTGTGGATGCATTGTCATCATTGATTCACCGCGATAACGCTTACGATTTTGGGAAGAAGATTTGCGAGAAATTGAAAGAACTCATCCCGAAACAACAATTTGAAATTGCTATTCAAGCATCTATTGGCGCCAAAGTAATTGCCCGCGAAACCGTGAAAGCCATGCGTAAAGACGTAACGGCTAAGTGTTATGGTGGAGATATTTCGCGTAAACGCAAGCTCCTCGAAAAGCAGAAAGAAGGAAAGAAACGCATGCGCCAAGTAGGTTCTGTAGAAGTGCCACAATCGGCTTTTATGGCGGTTTTGAAACTGGATTAATAACACATACATTTTCTAACATGTATCCAAATCCGGAATTCTCTTTTCTTAAGAGGAATTCCGGATTTTTCTTTTCAAAGGTTTAATCACTTATTTGGCTATTAAATCAACAAATTACTATAATCCCACTTTGACATTAGTTTAAAAAGGTGGCCACAAGGAAATTCTTGCTTCAAAACAGAAACGAATTCAATCTCCCCTCTCTTGAGGAGAGGGGTTGGGGGTGAGGTCCACGAATGCTTTAAGAAATTCTTTATACAAAAGCTTCGCTGATAGATATAAAATGATTGAACGTTTTGCTAATGTTCCCCAACCGTTTGGCATATAGCTCTTAGTTGAAAGACCGAATTAAAATACTATCAGCATTCAATCTAGTATTTACATCTTTCCCCTTCCCCCTTTCAACTTTTCAACTTTATACTCCCACCGATTCATTACTTTTGCCGGCCCATCCATAAATTATGATCACAGTCGACAATTTAGCTGTTGAGTACAACGGTAAAACCCTGTTTAGCAACATTTCCTTTGCCATCAATCCAACCGATAAAATTGCCCTTATGGGTAAAAACGGTGCGGGGAAATCTACCATCATGAAAATCATTGCAGGGGAACAACAGGCTACGCGAGGCGCTGTGCGTGCTCCCAAAGAAGCCGTTATTGCTTATTTGCCGCAGCATTTGTTAACCGAAGATAATGCTACCGTTTTCGAAGAAGCGGCCAAGGCCTTTAGTCAGGTATTTGCCATGCGCGATGAGATGGAGCTTTTGAACAAAGAATTAGAAACGCGTACCGATTACGAGAGTAAAGAATACATGCAGATTATTGAGCGTGTGTCGGATTTATCAGAAGTGTATTACGCGCTCGAAGAAGTGAACTACGATGCCGAAGTGGAAAAGGCATTGAAAGGATTGGGTTTCCAACAAGAAGATTTATACCGTCCAACGAGCGAATTCAGTGGTGGATGGAGAATGCGCATTGAATTGGCGAAAATCCTTTTGAAGAAGCCCGATTTGATTTTATTGGATGAGCCTACCAACCACATCGACATAGAATCGGTAATGTGGTTAGAGGATTTCTTGGTGAATAAAGCCAATGCCGTTTTGGTGATTTCTCACGATAAAGCATTCATCGATAACATTACCAATCGTACCATCGAAATCACGATGGGTCGGATGTACGACTACAAAGCCAACTACACGCATTACTTGCAACTACGCGAAGAACGCCGCATGCATCAAATTAAAGCTTACCAAGATCAGCAAAAAATTATTGCTGATAACATGGCATTTATTGATCGTTTTAAAGGCACGTATTCTAAAACCAACCAGGTTTCATCACGCGAACGCATGTTGGAGAAATT
>CALQJV010000087.1 GCA_943330985.1 Chitinophaga pinensis | reverse complement strand
TATTGATTTTGTTTCGTTTTTACCCCAACAACATGTTTCCCTTCCGTCATGATTTCTTCCACTTCTTCATTCAAAAGAAACTTCACACCTTTTCGTTTTGCTAAAGCCACAAGTGAATTGGTAATGCTCGACATTCCTCCTTTTGGAAACCAGGCGCCTTCTCCAAATTCAAGATGCGAAATGCTCTGTAAAACTGCTGGTGCTTGGTAAGGATCAGAACCATTATAAGTAGCATATCGGTTAAACAATTGAACCAATTTAGGGTCTCCAAGCTGCAAGACATTTTGTTGATGAAGGTTCGAAAAAATGCCCAATCGCGGACTTGCAAATACGCCCTTCAGCGTTTCTGAATTAAGAAAATTTCTCCATTTATGAAGGGATCGATGAAGAAAAACGGGAGCCGTAGTTTCGTATATAAACTGCGCCTTTTTAAGATAATTAATAACGCGATTGGCAGGCACATGTAGAACCTTTTCAACCTCTTTCGCAAATTCAATTTCGTTTCCAGATGCTTCCAAAAAAGTACCATCGTCCCAAAAATAATGGCAAACAACAGGCAACTGATCATAGTTAAAATGATCTCGTGGATTTTCTCCTGCAAGTTCAAAAAGCTCATCTACTTGTTTTGGTAAGGTAAACAAGGAAGGTCCTGCATCGAAACGAAATCCAGACTGAGTAAATTCTGTTAGTTTTCCTCCTGGATAAGAATTCTTTTCAATCACCGTTACATCATAGCCTTTGCATGCTAAGCGAATTGAAGACGCTATTCCTGCAATACCAGAACCGATAACGATTACCGAATTAGATTTCATGGTACAAATCAACTCAAACTAATTGAAAATGTTTGATGGTTTTTGAAAAACATCCTAAATAGAAACAAATTCACCCGCTATTTTTTTGAACAGGTTGGTGTATAAGTTTCCTTGTTGTATTTAATTTAACACCAATTTGATGATGAAATCCCTCTTAAATTTGATAATTCTCAACTCTTCCGCTCGATTTTATTTTTCATTACAATAAACACAATTAAATGTCAAACCAATACAGCACGAAACGCTGGGTAATTTTGCCTGATGTTGATGATGCTTCAGTGGCAACACTTGCCGAACAATTGAATATCGATCCTCGCTTATCGAAAATGTTACTGCAAAGAGGCATTGAAAATTTCGATGAAGCAAAGCGGTTTTTTCGTCCATCGTTAAGCGAATTGCACGACCCCTTTTTAATGAAGGATATGGACAAGGCCGTTGCTCGTATTGAAGCAGCACTTGAAGAGCAAGAAAACATTCTTATTTATGGCGATTATGATGTGGATGGAACGACCGCCGTTGCGTTGATGTATTCATACTTCCGAAATGTTTGTCCTGAAAAGATTCATTTCTATATTCCCGATCGACATATAGAAGGATACGGTATTTCATTTTTAGGAATTGATAAGGCGGAAGAATTGAATTGCAAACTTATTATTGCGCTCGACTGCGGCATTCGATCTATCGATAAAGTTGACTATGCATCGAGTAAAAAAATAGACTTTATCATTTGCGACCATCATATTCCTGGAGATACAATCCCTGCGGCTGTTGCAGTTCTCGACCCCAAACAAAGCGATTGCCCCTACCCTTTTAAAGAGCTTTCTGGATGTGGCGTAGGATTCAAACTCATTCAAGCTCTGAAACAATCGATTCCCAATGCGGATATTTCGGAACAATGGCTCGATTTGGTTGCAACATCCATTGCTGCCGATATTGTTCCCATTGTGGGAGAAAACAGAATCCTCGCATACTTCGGAATGCAGCAAATTAACACCAATCCTCGCCCAGGAATTCGCATGTTATTAAGCAGTGGCAAAGAGGGCTCCAAAAAAAATCCAGATAAGGAATTTAGTATTTCAGATCTTGTTTTTTCGGCTGCACCTAAAATTAATGCAGCAGGTAGAATTGATCATGGTAAAAAAGCTGTGGAGCTACTTATTACCAAAGACACTTCAACTGCCGAGCAAATACTCTTACAGATTAATGCTCAAAACAGTAGACGCAAGGATCTTGATCAACAAATGACTTCCGAAGCGCTTGCTTTTTTTGAATCGAATGCAGCATTGAGAAATGCAAAATCGACCGTATTATTTAAAAAAGAATGGCACAAAGGAGTTGTTGGGATTGTTGCCTCCAGGGTGATGGAAAAATACTATCGACCAACAATTATTCTCACCGAATCGAATGGAAAAGCAACTGGAAGTGCGCGTTCGGTAAAAGGCTTTGATGTTCATGAAGCATTAGTAGGTTGCTCCGATTTACTGGAACAGTTTGGAGGGCATATGTTTGCCGCAGGTATGACAATGCCCTTGGAAAATGTTGAGGCATTTCAAAAACGGTTTGAAGAAATTGTTTCGGTAACTATCAAGGAAGAGTCGTTAACACCGGAAGTGGATATTGATATGGAAATTGAATTGAGTGATATTAACCCTAAATTTTATCGAATTCTAAAACAATTTGCTCCATTCGGGCCAGGAAACATGGCCCCTGTTTTTATGACCAAACAATTAAGTGATGATGGAAATGGCAAAATTGTGGGCGCGTCCCATTTAAAAGTAAGATTAGGCAAGCCGAATCAACCCTATTATGATGCCATTGCTTTTGGGAGGGCCGATATGCTTTTGCCTATTTCGAAAGGAATTCCGGTTGATGTATGTTATACCTTGGATGAAAACCATTGGAATAATAAAATGACGCTCCAGCTTATGGTAAAAGACATGAAGTGTTAATAAAAATCCAATTCATTAACAAAGGTTCGAAAATTAGCAATCAAAATGCTTGTTTCTCGATTAAGAATTTTAATTTGCACTGATTATTTAAAAAACACCTATGAAAAAACACTTACTCGTATTGGGAATTTTTGCAAGCAGTATTGCATTTGGGCAAACGTTTACCGACAACTTCGACTCGTATACTGCGGGGTCGTATTTAGGCCCTCAAAGTGCTGGGGCATGGACTACCTGGAGTAATGCACCTGGTGGAACTGAAGATGTTTTGGTGTCGAACGCCGAAGCATTATCTGGCACCAATTCACTTTATTTTGCATCTACTGTATCGGGTGGAGGACCTACCGATTTAGTTCACAATTTTGGAGTGCTAAACACTGGGCAATTTTCTTTAGAATTTAATATCAAAGTACAAGCTGGAAAAGCAGCTTACTTTAACCTTCAACGAAATGCAACAATTGGCGATGTATGGTCAATGGATTGCAACTTCGCCGATAATGGAGACTTAATTATCCTCAACCAATCGGGACTTTATTTTACATCAACGTATACACAAGACCAGTGGTTTAATTTTAGAATGGAAATCAATTTCAATTCAAATGTTTGGGAAGTATTTATAGATGATGTTTCTGTTGGTTCATTTGCAAATCCTGAAAATCAAATTGCGTCAATCGACATTTTTCCGGTAGATCAAAATACCCCTTTCAGCTGTGGTTATTTCATTGATGATTTCCAATACACCGTTACACCTTATATATTGCCTATAGTAAACGGAGCGGCCAATTTGGTTTCATATAGCCAAGGAAATCTAGTAGGAACTGCTGTTACACCGAATGTTACTATTCGTAACTTAGGAGTTGATGTTATTACATCTGCAACATTAACAGTAGAATATAACGGTACAAATATCTCGAACGATTTTACAGGATTGAACCTTGCTTCTTTGGCGACAACAACCTTAGTAATGCCTTCCACTTTGTCATTAGTTGCAGGAAGCAATTCAATGACAGCAACGATAAGCAATGTAAATGGAGCGATTGATGGCGATTCTGCCGATGATCAAACTTCCATTTTAATAAATGCAATAACACCTGCACTTGGTAAAATGGTAGTGGGCGAAGAAGGAACAGGAACCTGGTGCCAATGGTGCCCGCGTGGTGCAGTCTTTATGGATATGATGGAAGCAAAATATCCTGGATTTTGGGCAGGAATTGCCGTTCACAATGGCGACCCAATGACGGTAACAGAATATGATGCAGCATTAACTGTAAGCGGATATCCAAGTGCATTGGTTGATCGCGGAACAGAAATGGATCCATCCGAAATGGAGGTAGCATTCTTAGACCATGTTGTTATAGCTCCAAGTGCATTCATTACGAATGGTGCTAATTGGGATGCTACCACGCGCGTTTTAGATGTTTCTGTATCTGCTAACTTTCAAACAGCTGCAGACAACAATTTCAAACTCGCGATAGTTCTAACCGAAGATGAAGTTACAGGAACGGGTTCTACTTATAACCAATCGAATGCTTATGCGGGCGGTGCTAGTGGGGTTATGGGTGGTTTTGAATCATTGAGTAATCCTGTACCCGCAGCTCAAATGGTTTATAATCACGTTGCACGTGCTATTGCCCCATCATTTGGAGGAACAAATATCGCATTCCCTGCAACGATTAATACCGGAGAAACTTATACCATCAATGCTAGCTTTACGCTTCCTACAACATGGGACGAAACGCAAATGCATATTGTAGGGATGTTGGTAAACCAATCGGGGACTATTGACAACGCTGGAAAAGCTACTTTAACAGAAGCCATTGCGAATGGATTTGTTTCCGGGACTTCAATTGCAGCGGGAATTGCAGATCAAAATCAGGTTGATGCGAATCTTACTGTTTATCCAAATCCTGCAAATGAATTTACTTCCATCAAGGTTCAATTAAAGAACGAGCAAAATGTTGCGTTGAAATTAATTGATATGAACGGTCGCACTGTTGCTTCTCGCAACTACGGACAAATGAATGGAGCATCCGAAATTCAATTAAACACCAGTAATTTTGAAGCTGGACTTTATTTGATTCAATTAACCTTAGACAACACTATTGTAAGTCGTCGACTAATTATTGAATAATTCAAGATTTCAAATTGAAAAGGGCGACCATTGAGTCGCCCTTTTTTATGCATGTATGTTTGGGCATAAAAAACAAAAAAGCCCCATTCACGGGGCTTTTCAATTATAATGAAGAAGCAAATTATGCTCCCAATCGTTTTTGTAATTCAAGATTCAATGCTTCAAGAAAATCTTCGGTATGAAGATATTGATCATCACTCAGCTTGTTTCCATATATACACACAGCCAAATCTTTGGTCATTTTGCCGCTTTCAACAACATCCACACACACCTTTTCCAAAGTTTGGCAGAAGTTAATTAACTCTTGGTTGGCATCTAAGTTTCCTCTATGTTCCAAACCACGAGTCCAAGCAAAAATACTTGCAATAGGATTCGTGCTTGTTTTTTTACCTTGTTGATGCATGCGGTAGTGACGCGTAACCGTTCCATGTGCCGCTTCTGCTTCCATCGTTTTTCCATCTGGTGTAACCAACACCGAAGTCATCAAACCTAAAGATCCAAAACCTTGAGCAACTGTATCGCTTTGTACGTCACCATCGTAATTTTTACATGCCCAAACAAAATTCCCGTTCCATTTCAACGCTGATGCAACCATGTCGTCAATTAAACGATGCTCGTAAGTGATGCCTGCAGATTCCATCTTGGTTTTAAACTCCGCCTGATAGATTTCTTCAAAAATATCCTTAAAACGACCATCATATTTTTTAAGAATGGTGTTTTTGGTACTCAAATAAAGCGGCCATTTTTTGCTGATTGCCTGATTGAAACATGCGCGTGCAAAACCACGAATCGATTCATCAGTATTGTACATTGCCAAGGCAACACCATCACCTTTGAAATTATATACTTCGTGCTCAATTACTTGCCCGTCTTCACCTTCAAACTTGATCGTTAGTTTTCCTTTTCCAGTTGTACGAAAATCGGTAGCACGGTATTGATCTCCAAAAGCGTGACGACCGATACAAATTGGAGCTGTCCAGTTTGGAACTAAACGCGGAACGTTTTTGCAAACGATGGGTTCGCGGAAAACAGTTCCATCCAAAATATTCCGGATAGTTCCGTTTGGACTTTTCCACATTTGCTTTAATCCAAACTCCACAACACGCTCTTCGTCAGGCGTAATGGTTGCGC
>CALQJV010000086.1 GCA_943330985.1 Chitinophaga pinensis | reverse complement strand
CACAATTTGTTTTCCAGGTCCATACGATTCCAAAATGCTACTAATCCAATGGTTGCTCGAAGGATAACACTCAGCATCAGTCAGAACAAGTGTATCGTATTGTGCAGCCTTGATTCCAATGGTCATAGCGAATTTCTTTCCATGTTCGCGGCCTTCCACTTCTTTGATATCGGCTACTTTCAGGTGTTTGTATTTATGAGCAAGAGACTTCAATAAATCGTATGAATTATCGAATGAACAATCGTTCACAACTATGACTTCAAATTTTGGGTAATCTTGTTCGAGAACAAGAGGTAGAAACTTCTCAAGATTTTCTTCTTCATTTCTTGCGCAAATTACAACCGATACGGGCGGCGTTTGAAACGTAGGTTGCTTGTTTTTATAAAGCGCAAGACTAAGAAAATTAAACAGATAGATGGAAATTTGAGTGAGAAGCGCGAGGCCAAATACAATAAGAATACTCAATAAAGGGGAAATAGATAAATCAATCATTTATTAAATGCAAAAATACAAATGCAAAAGTAGCTTGATTCTATGCTTCAAAAATGTAGTGTATTCATCTATCTTTGCGCAACTTTTTAACAAAGCATGCGCTTCACTATAGCAGCAACAGATAAGCATTCCAATGCCAGGGCAGGGGAAGTTTCAACAGAGCATGGGCTAATTCAAACGCCGATTTTTATGCCTGTTGGTACTGCCGGTTCTGTTAAAGCAGTGCATCAACGCGAACTTCGAGACGATATTCGGGCTGAAATCATTTTAGGGAATACCTATCATTTGTACCTGCGTCCGGGATTGGATGTGTTGAAGGAAGCGGGTGGTTTACATAAATTTAATGGTTGGGAAAAACCGATCCTGACCGATAGCGGGGGATACCAAGTTTTTTCGCTTTCCGATAACCGTAAAATTACCGAAGAAGGTGCCATCTTTAAATCACACATTGATGGCTCCAAGCATATGTTCAGCCCCGAATCGGTGATGGATATCCAACGGACTATCGGTGCCGATATCATTATGGCGTTCGATGAATGCACACCTTATCCATGCACATTCGAATATGCTCGTAATTCCATGGAACGGACCCATCGTTGGTTGGAACGATGCATCAAGCACCTGGATGAACAGGAGCCATTGTATGGGTATAAACAAACTTTGTTTCCCATAGTGCAAGGCAGTACAAATCGCGATTTGCGGATTCAAAGTGCAGAGTTTATTGCTTCCCAGAATCGAGATGGAAATGCTATTGGCGGATTATCAGTTGGAGAACCGGTAGAAGACATGTACGAAATGACGGAACTGGTTTGCTCCATTTTACCCGCCGACAAACCACGTTACTTGATGGGAGTTGGAACACCGGCGAATATTTTGGAAGGTATATCGCGCGGAGTCGATATGTTCGACTGTGTTATGCCAACCCGAAATGCACGGAATGGAATGCTCTTTACAAGTGAAGGGATAATCAATATCCGCAACGAAAAATGGAAAAAAGATTTTTCTCCCATCGACCCATTGCTTATCACGTTTGCCGATCAACAGTATACAAAAGCCTATTTACGTCACTTGTTTATTGCCGGCGAATATTTGGCGGGAATGATTGCCAGTGTTCATAATTTAGGATTCTATTTGTGGTTGGCAAAGGAATCGCGCCGAAGAATTATTGATGGAACTTTTAGTGCATGGAAGGATGAAATGGTCATTAAACTGAGTCGCCGTTTATGAACGCAGGATTAAAAATTCTCGATCGTTATATCATTAAGAAATTCCTCGGGACGTTCTTTTTTGCCGTTTTGCTTTTTGGTGTTTTGTTGCCCGTGGTTTTTGATGTAACCGAAAAGATGGATGATATTCTCGAAAAAGGAATTCCCATCAAAGAACTCATCGTTGATTATTATTTCAATTTCATTCCCTATTTCGCAAATCTTTTTACACCCATTTTTGGCTTTATCAGTGTAGTGTTCTTCACTTCCAAGATGGCCAACCAAACCGAGATTGTTGCTATTTTAACAAGTGGAGTGAGCTTCAGGCGCATGTTACGTCCATTTATGCTTTCGGCAATCGTGGTTGCATTGTTCTCTTTTTTACTGGGGAGTTTTATTATCCCACCAGCCAATGCTCGCCGTTTAACGTTTGAGTACAAGTACATCAAATACAATTGGAATCGAAATTTCAGTAACCTGCATCGGCAAATTTCACCGGGGACATTTGTGTATCTCGAAACCTACACCCAAAATACGGGATTGGGATTTCGATTTACGCAAGAGAAATTCGAAAACAAGAAAATGACCTATAAAATGAGTGCCGATTATCTTCGTTGGGATTCCACCTCGAATAAATGGTTACTCGATAATTTCGTGATGCGCACTTTTGATGGAAGTAAAGAGCATATCCGAAAATCAACCCTGCTCGATACAACGTTGCAGTTTAAACCTGCCGATTTCGCATTGGCCGATGATGATGTTCAAATGATGGATTTCTTTGAATTGGATCGGTTTATTGATCGCGAACAAAGCAAGGGATCCGAATTTATCGATTATTATTTGTTAGAGAAACATCGCCGAATGGCTAACCCTTTTGCGAGTATTATTCTAACGCTTATTGCTGTCCCGCTTGCTGCGCGAAAGGTGCGGGGAGGGGTTGGATTGCATATCGGAATAGGTATTGGGATAAGTTTTACTTATGTGATGTTTATGCAGGTTTCTTCGGTATTCGCAACCGAAGGAGGTTTTAATCCCGCCATTGCAGCTTGGATTCCCAATATCATTTTCTTTTTATTAGCATTGGTGCTCATTTACAAAGCGCCTAAATAATCTTTGAAATTATTGAACATGTTTAATTTCAATTAAATTTTTCAAATCGAATCATCAATAATCCGCTCTTACTTATATTTGCATTTAGTAATTAAAAATTAGCGCAGTTTTATCGTATACCATTAACATCTATCTTTATTAATCATTATATGCTTAACAATTCTGCTTGCTCTGCAGTTTAACCCATTTTATACTAGCACATATTTTCTAATTAGGAGATGTTGATTATTGTTAAACGCGCGTTTTTCAATTCAACTACTATGATTTCAATCATCTATTAATTAAATACTTAAATATTATGTTACAACCAAAAGACGGCGTAGTGCGCATTGGAGTTTTTTATGACGGAAACTATTTTCTGCATGTTAGTAATTATTACAACTACTTCCATCATCGCCGACGCCGAATAAGTATTGCAGGTCTTCATGCATTTATACGTCAGCAAATTGCAAGTCAGATGCAAATGGATTATAGCCTCTGTCATGTAGTTGACGCTCATTATTTCAGAGGTCGCATGAGCGCATACGATGCGAGTCAACGTGGCAATCAATTATACAACGATCGTTTGTTCGATGATGTGTTGATGTCTGAAGGTGTGGTTACACATTATTTACCACTTCGCAATCGTTCTGGTCGCAAAGAAGAAAAAGGAATCGATGTTTGGCTTGCATTGGAAGCCCTCGAATTATGTTGGTTGAAGAAATACGATGTATTGGTTTTGATAACTTCCGATGGCGATTTTGTGCCCTTAATCCGCAAAGTCAATACATTAGGAACGCGGGTCATGGTGCTAAGCTGGGATTTTGAATATACCGACGATACAAACCGGGAAATCATCACACGAACTTCACCGGATTTATTGGCCGAAGTTACTTACCCAGTTGCTATGCACGAACTGATTGATAACGAAGATGGAGACTACGAAGATTTAGTAAGTGGACTTTTTGTTGCGCAGGAAAGTGCTCCTAAAAGCTACAAAGAAATTGTCGATAAAGGGGAAACCAAAGTTTCGAAAGCTTTGAACATGAAAAGTGGTTATGGTTTCGTTGCCTTCCCACCGAACAATTTATTTTTCCATTATCTCGATGTGATTGAAGGAGATTTTAACGACATTCACGATGGTGATACCGTTGAATTTACTGTCGAGATAAACGATAAAGGAAACGAGGTTGCTAAAAATGTCCGCAAGGTTTCGGACGAATTTTTTGTGGCGAACGATGATCAAGACATCTCGTTTGATGACATAATATAATCAAACAACATTTTATTTATCATAAAACCCGATATTTTGCATATAAGCAGAATATCGGGTTTATTGTTCAATTCGGAAATTGACTGTTTTTACCGCTCGGGTAAGAGTACTTTCAATAATCGACTCCTGAATAAACTGCGAAGCCTTGCCTTGAAATACTTCTTCCAGATTGAGTAATGCACCACAAGGAAGTTGGTTTTGTTCAAAGTGCTTTAACCAAACACTTCGTTCCTGTTTTTTAAAAGCCGCATTCAAAATACTGGCTAATTCGGTTCTGTTTTTCAAACGATCGTGATTTGAATAAAATCGTTTATCGTCTATCAAATTTGGAAGTTCTAAGCAACCAAGTAATTTATTGAATTGAACATCGCTACCAATAGCCAAAACCAAGGGCTTATTATCGGCACAAATAAAACAATCTCCATAAGGCGCAATATTGGGGTGCAAAGTTCCTTGGGCTTTCGGAACTAAATCACTCATCAAGTAATTGCTTGCCTGATTAGCTAATGCGCCAATAGCAGTTTCAAATAAATTGACACGCACAATGGATCCATTTCCTGTTTTAAAACGATGCAACAGGGCCATGAGTATGCCTTCTTTTAATTGATGCCCGGCTAGTATATCAATCATTGGAACGGGCAAACGTGCCGGATTATCCGAAAAGCCGGTCATGGATAAATAGCCTGTTTCGGCTTGTAAAACAATATCATAGGCAACACGCGAATCATCTTCAGCAAAAGCATCCAATTGCCCAATAATTAATGAAGGGAATCGCTTGTGTAATTGTCCGACTTCCAGATTCCAGCGTTTGGCTGAGGATGTTTTAAAATTACTTATTACGATGTCGGCTTGTTGCAGTAACTCTTCTAGCTCGTTCAAATCGGATGCGATTTCAAGATCAAGCATTTTCAATTCCTTGCCTTGATTCACCGATGCATAATATGCCGAAATCTGTTTACCAGTTTCATTACTGTTAAGCCAATTGCGTGTAACGTCACCATTGCTTTTTGCATTCTCAATTTTAATAATACGTGCACCACATTCCACAAAAAACAATCCTGCCAAAGGTCCAGCTAAAACTGAGGCAAGTTCAACCACCAAAAGGTCTTTGAAAAATGTTTTGTGCGACAAATTAGAATCGATCATGTTAAAATGGATATCCAATTCCGAAGTTCAAGTTCCCTTGCCCCAATTTTTGGTATTGCATTACCCAACGATCGTTGGATGGAAACGATGGATCGCGCATTTTATAAGCTAAGTCGAGACGAATAATGAAGAATTCGAAATTCAATCGCAAGCCAGCTCCAATGCCAACTGCAATTTCTTTGTAAAAACGATTGCTTTCAAATTCAGCCAATGGACGCTGAATGTCTTTTTGACGAAGCCAAATATTCCCAGCATCAATGAAAGCGGCGCCTTCAAAAATTTTATACAGTTTAGCTCTATATTCAAAATTCCATTCAAGTTTGATGTCGCCAATTTGATCGAAACGCACACTCGTTGGATTTTGATAGGCACCAGGACCTAATGAACGTGCAATCCAAGCCCTAATTCCATTTGCCCCGCCACCAAAGAAACTC
Organism: Chitinophaga pinensis; assembly: GCA_943330985.1. Next base: position 462 of record CALQJV010000086.1, on the reverse strand, counting down.
TTTACAAAAGGCATCACACTGCTATTCCCGTATGGAATTCCCAATCCAACAAAACTTCGAAATGCAATCGACGAAGATCTTCCAACAAATCGATAATAACGTAAATCGCCATCGAATCGAACGAACTGCGAAAATGGAACACCAAAAACAATGTACTTATCATTATTCATCCCCGGGTTTTTGTATAACTCCCGAGAACCTCGCAACAATAACCCCGAACTTTCGAAATTTCCTTGAAAGAAAAAGAAGTTCTTCATCTCTCCAATGCGCTGACTGTTATACTGAAATCCATAACGCATCGAAGAAATTAGCTGACTTTGGAAACTGTTTTTCAAAAAGAGGTTGTTCGATTTATCTAGCAAACTCGCGAAATCATTTCCAAGATTAACGTTCACAAAATTGATCTCTGAAGGATTGATAGTATGCGTTACTCGTGTTCCTGAATGTGCCGTGTAACCATAT